>DASUBD010000209.1:0-25105 GCA_035763445.1 Candidatus Angelobacter sp. | reverse complement strand
CTTCCATGGCATGGAAGAGGTCGTCGGTTCGATCCCGACCAGGTCCACCATCTTTTCAACAAGTTACAGACATTGCCCTTTCCGGTTTGGGCGCATTTGGGCGCAAATTCACGATCATTTTGTCCGATTTTCCCCGTTTTGGCTTTTGTCGCAGCTCTCTGCTGATCGCCTCGACTGTGGCCTGCACGCTTGCAGGAATTTCCTGCATGTAGACATCGGTGGTCGTGGCAGCGCGTGAATGGCGCAGCAATCCTTGAATGTCCTTCACTGTCCCCTTCTTCTGCGCCAGCGTTGCAATTGTTCGCCGGATCACCTGAAAAGTCAGCTTAGGCAATTTGAGATCGCGCGCCAGCCTATGCAGCGTCCGCTTACGGTAATTGTCAGGATCCACAAAGCCGCCATCCGCGTTGGGAAAAATGAATGCCTCCTGCGATGGCTCGGAGGATTCCTGTTTCAAGAGCAAGAGGTCGTCAGACAGCTGTTTCGGAATATGCACGACGCCTAGGCTCTTTTTCGTTTTTCCCCAGGGCCGGATTTGGCCTTTGTAAACCGTCTCAATCAGCCGCATGGCGGATTCATGAGGATTGAAACACTTCCACTTGAGTGCAAAGAGTTCTCCGGGGCGCAGAGCGTTAGTCATATCGAGCTCCAGGACGATCCGATCACGGAGAGACAGCTTGGAAAGCACAAGGCGTAGCTGTTCCCAACTCAACGTTGTGGTGTCGGTTTCGCGCAACTTAGCCGGCACTTTGATCTTCCTGGCAGGATCCTTGGCGAGGAAGTCCTGATCGACAACCTCGGAAAAGATTTCCCGGATGTAAGCTCGAATCTGAAGCACTCTGTCCCTGGATCGAGCCTTCGCTAGATTGTTGAGGTGAATCTGCAAAGTGAATTTGTCGAAATTCTCCAGCGGGACGGCATCAAAATAGTCGATAAGATCCCGTTGAATGATCAACTTTTTCACCTTGGCTGTTTCTTCTTTCCATGTTGCCTCTTTTAGAGGGTAATAGCGGTTGCGTACAAACCAGCCAAAGTTCACAGAACTGTCGTTCGCCGCTTTTCCGCCGCCGTCCTGCCTAGTGTCCTTCATCATTTCTCGGTGTAGCAGATCCTGAGCTTCCCGCTTGGAAATCTGCGACTTCCCACCGAGGATGATCGTGACCTTCTTTGTTTTCTCTGCCCCAATGATCGGGTCAAATACTACCCTGCGGAAGAAGCCGTACCACTTCTTGCCGCGAAGGGTAACCCAACCCTTCTGATGCGATGTACCCATCCATTCCTCAATTTCTGTGGGGGGAACAAGTGGGCGCCTCCCATTTTACCTGCGTTTTCGGCGCAGGACGGAGAGGCATTCCCTTTCGTTGATGAATTCTTCGATTTTGCTTGCTCGAAAACGGAGCGTCCCGTCTCCGATCCGAGTGACAGGTAAGTACGGGCTCTTGCGAGACGAATGGTCCCACACCCAGTCACATTCAGCCGCTCAGCCACCTGCTCGGCCGTCAGCAAACGATCCCTGTCAAGCTCACCCCTGACGGCTTCGGGGCTCGGCGCAGTTTTGGGTTGTAAGCTCACGACAATGCCACGCTGGTTGCGTGCCGGAATCGGCTCAAATTTTTCTGAAGGATTGACCGAGTTCTCAATAGGATCGGCGCTCGGTCGGGCTGGTGAGTTCACATCTACCTCCTGACAACTTGCTCTTTTTCGGAGAGCAATCTGGACGTCTCTTTTAAGCCAATCCTGGAACTCGGTCAAAAAACCTCTCTCAGGCGCATTCAAGGGCCTGAGATTGACGGCCCGCGCACTCTTTTTTTGAAAATTTGACCGAAATTTGAACCGGGCTTAAGTTCTCTTCACTCCGTGCGCCAATGATCGCGACTGGGGCAAAAGGAGAGGAAGCTTGTGTTCTCATCCGCTCAAGATACTCAGACGGCATTGCATCGAACAGGCTACATCAGCGATGACATAACCGCGACAGTCGTGTATCTCTCTGCCAGATTGAATAAGCCCATCCTGCTTGAAGGACCGCCCGGAAGCGGCAAGACAGAACTGGCCTATGCCGTTGCCAAAGCCTCCAATACAGAAGTCGAGCGATTGCAGTGCTTTGAGGGGATCAATGAAGAGAAGGCCATCGGAAAATTCGACGAATCACTGCAGCGGCTCGCAGTCGAACTACGCTCAAGGTCCGGTCAAATCGAATGGGGGTCACTCAAGCAAGAGTTGCACAGCCTCGATTTCTTTATTGCCGGCCCACTCCTGCGAGCCCTCCAACGGCCCACGCCCTGTGTGCTGTTGATCGACGAGATTGACAAGGTGAACCAAGAATTTGAGGCAATGTTATTGGAAATATTGAGTATTTTTCGGCTCAGCATTCCCAAGCTCGGTACCATTCAAGCCAAGAGCATTCCCTTCGTCTTGCTCACTTCCAATGAGGAAAGGCGAATCGGAGAAGCCTGGTACGAACGCCGGCTCAAAGAAGGTGTCCAGGTCTTTATTGCCCACCCCAGGCTGGTGGAGACAGGACTCGATCTGCTCTTCGCGCCGACCATCATCTTCTACGAATCAGGATACTCATTACATACCTTGCGACAGGCCAGCCGGAGATCATGGCGGATCGGGCAGCGGCAGCCAGTGCGGGTCAAGTTCCTGTGCTATGAAGGCACAATGCAGGCCAACTGTCTCCGCCTGATGGGAAGGAAGCTCCTGGTTGCCCTCGCCATGGAGGGGAAGTTCTCCGGCGATGGATTACAGACTCTCGATGAAGACGATGACATGCTGACTTCCATGGCGAAGGAATTGGTCGAGAAGAACGGCATTGGTGAATCGGCTGATAGCGTCTGGAAATTATTGGGAGCACGGAATAATTTCCACTATCCCGAGTTGAAAGTTATGCCGAGTGAAGCGCCGCCTGCTTCAGAAAATCTGGCTCCAACCCCGATAAACAACGCTGTTCAATTGCCTCTGTTCTGAAGAAGACTTGCGTCCTACTCGGCATAATCGTGAGCTGTTCTCACAGAGACTTCAGAAATCCCAGCAGTGCATCGTCCGGTTTGTATCGTCGCGGCATTTCACCCAACGGCCGGGTTTTGGCCAATGCGGCTTCCTTCATGGCCAGATTAGCGTCCAGGTAAATCTGAGTTGTCTCAATAGATTCATGGCCCAGCCACAGGGCGATTACCGTCCGGTCCACACCTGCCAAAAGCAGCTCCATAGCCGCAGTGTGACGAAGAACATGGGGCGTTACACATTTGCTCGAAAGCGTGGAACAGTTGGCCGAGGCTATCGCAACGTGCTTGTTCATGATGTATTGAACGCCATCGGAACTCAACTTCCCACCCCGGGTATTGGTGAAGATAAAACCGTTGTTACCGCGCGGAGGTTCCTTCAACCATTCTCTTAAAACAGTCACCGTCCGTTTGGTGAGGGGCGTGCATCGCTCTTTCCGTCCTTTGCCCAATACTCGTACATGCCCTCCGGACTTGAGGCTCACGTCTTCCGTTTTCAAAGAAGTCAACTCCGAGAGCCGCAAACCCGTTTGTAAAGCCAGCAGCATCAGAGCATGATCACGCCGCCCTGACCACGTTTCTAATTTTGGCGACTGGAGAAGAGCCTCTGCCTCTGGTCGTGAAAGAAAGTCGACAAGAGCGTGTGGGAAACGCTTTCCTGGGATTGCCAGCACCCGCTGGATTTGCCCGGCGTTGGCTGGCGCCTCGAATGCGACATAGTGAAAAAATGACCGAATCGCGGCAAGACGCAGGTTGCGACTGCGAGGACTGACTGCTCGTTCTTTTTCCATTTCGTCCAGAAACTCGAGGACCAGGGGAGCTTCGAGTTCCTCCAGTAGCAAACGCGATGGCGGTTTGCGCAACTTCTTTTGCAGGAATGCCAGGAGCAGCCGAAAAGTGTCGCTGTAGGAACAGATCGTATGCGGACTAGCCTGCTTCTGCCGCATCAGACGATCCGTGAAAAAGCGCTGAAGAAGCGGGGCAAAGTTGGCCTCAGTTCTCATCGGCTTTCTCCCATCGAACCTCGAGCCTCTTGACCGCCAGCCTCATCAGTTCCGGATATTCGGTGAGATACCAGTACGTACTATCAACTGAAACATGGCCTAGATAGGTCGAAAGCGATGGAAGCCGGCATTCAACATTGCCTCCCGATCGGTACCAATCGATCAGAGTTCGCACCGCAAACCGATGGCGGAAGTCATGCAACCGCGGACCGCCGCCAGCGGTCCCATGCCACAACCCGACCTGTACCAACAGCAGTCTGAAAGCGCAATAGACGCGCTGATGATATAGAGGTGTACCTGTCGGGGTTATAAAGAAGTGCGGTGAAGACTGTTCGCCCAGCAACTTATCGCGCTGCTTTTTGTATTTCTTCAGTTCGTCCACTGTGCTTGAATGAAGCGGAACCAGCCGCGACTGGGAGAACTTGGTGTCTCGAACAGTCAGGATTCCATTTTGCAGATCGACATCCTTTACCTGAAGCCGAAGCGCCTCTCCGATGCGCATTCCAGACACGATCAGAAGCCCAAACAGGCAATAGTAGGTTCCGCGGGGCCTATCATTTTCACATGACCACGCTGCTTCAAGCAGACGCCTGACTTCTTTGTCACTATAGATATATGGGCGACGACGCATCCTCTTAACCGGGAGCAGATTCTCCGGCGGCACTTCGGTTCTGACATCGAAGGCCGCCAAGTACTTTGCAAAGATGCGCACCATCCGCAGGCGTATTCTCGGCCCTTGGCGTCCTCCGGCTTGCTGGGCCCACTCAAGCGCCACTCGCGTCGTAATGTGTGTGACTTTCTTTTTCTTCAGGAAAGAAACGAAATCCAGCAGCCGAACGCCTTCAGCTTGCAATTTAAACCCGAGGCCACGGCGCAACGTCAAATAGTCGTCCACAGCTTGGCGCAAGGTTCTCACTTGACACCTCCAGGCCATCTCCGTGCAAGCCTACGAAGCGTCGTGAAATCAACCTTCGTATAGATAAATGTCGTTTTTGGATGTTGGTGTCGTAATACTTCTCCGATCTCCGGCAGAGATGCTCCGTTCCGCAGCATCTCTGTTGCCAGCGTATGCCGAAACTGGTGCGCTCCCATGCTGGACGACTGCACGCCCGCTCGAGCTAGAGCATACTTGACAATCAAGCTTATGCTTGCGCCGCACTGGAACCCGGTGACGGGAGCAGGAACGCGCAGGAAGATGCGGCGAGTGGCAACCGATGGCCGGTCCCGCCGAATGTAGGTGGCAATAGCCTGGCCGACATCCTGCGGCAAAGGCAGTTTGCAGTGCTTTCCACCCTTGCCGCGAACGGAGATCGTGCCGGACACCCAGTCGATATCCTCGAGATGGAGTGTGCAAACCTCCCCTGCACGCAGGCCCAGACGGGCCAGCAACAGCAGAATTGCGTAGTCTCTGCGTCCAATTCCTGTTTTCCTGTTGCAGGAGGCCAGGACGCGCTTCACTTGATCACGGGTCAAGCCTCGCGGAATGTTTGAACCCGGCCGATGGGCCAATGACGGGACTGCCGTCGCGAGATTCCTGTCGATAAAGCCACGTTGCTGCAAATATCGAAAAAAGGCCCGCAGGGCAGTCGTAGTGGTCTTTGGCTGCATCGAATGCAGGCGGGTCGCTTCCCGATTTACAAATCCGATTACATCTCGGGCTTCAATCGTGGAGAGAGCGATTTGATTGTCACCGAATCGATGAAGAAGGAACTTTTTCGCAGCGAGCCTGTGGTACGAGATTGTAGAGTGGGACAGCCCGCAATCCAGGCGCAAGTGATCCGCGAAGCCATCCACTACTTTCTCTGCATAGGGCTTGATTAATGGTTGGATGGGAATGAACTGACTCTTCGTAAGGAACTTGAAGAGCTGCCGGAGCGTCTGCCCATCTCCTTCTTTGACCTTGCCGTGGTGAGCAACATATCGATTGGCGTCCGACGGCTTTGCCTTTGTCAGCGGGATACGACATCTGCGAAGCCAGCACCCGAACTGATGAATAGTGCGCAGCCGCTTGCGAATGGATTGGACTTTATATCCCTGTTGGATAAATTCGCCAACCAGTGGCTGCATCCAAGGCCCCAGCGGACCCGAGCGAAATCTCTTGATTGTGACTGGATCTTTAAAGAATCTTTCCATGAAGTCCTCCGAGAATCGAGTGTTTCACGAGGAATCTCGAAGGACTATGCCGAGTAAAGGCAGCCCTATCCCAACTCGGCAGGCGACGTAATCGGCATTGGAGGCCCAGGCCGGCATCGACGCGGAAGCAAATGCCCCAACCAACACTCTGATCGACGAATCACTGAACTCTCACTCTGTCTGGTATTTGGGCAACGGCCTGAAGAATTGCGCAGCGGGCGCCGCAGGGCGCGAACGCCGGCTCCGTAACAGGGACTCTTGTTTAACCGAACTGAGTTTCGAGGGACCACATCCTGGTCAGTGTCATTCCCTATTGCCGTCCCGAGGACACAGGTCAACGAGCAGATCACCTAGGTCTGGATAAATCTCCTCAGGGTTGGATCATCCAAGCTGCTGGCGCGCGGCCAAACCTAAGTCTTCATGTCGGGCCCGGTTAGGCCGCACAAACTCACGCTGCAAGATCCGCCGCATTTCCGCTTTGATCTCCTCCTCATGCAATGAAGCCCGCCGATCATTTACCACTTTTTTGAGCGCTGGCTTAAGGCCGAGCAGCAATCCGTCAGTGCCCTTCTTGCGAAGCCGGGGGAGGCGCAAGCCGAGCTTCTTCTCTGCGTTCACATTGCCCCTCGGGGCGCGTGCCTATCCAGTTGCTGCAGTTCGTTGGCGATCTCCAGATCAGGGGCTAATGCCCAGAGTGGTCGCCACAAACACTCGCTGCGACGCGGCTCTAAGGTTCCCGGCATTCATCGGCATCTCTGGATTTTCACGAAAACCGAAATTCTGTCCAAATTTTCTCTGGTACTCGTTCAAGCGTCCGCGATTCAATTCAAATCTTATTTCGACTTTCGAAAATTGATGCGCGGTTTCCTCTAGGATCAGGCAGCAATTTAGGCTCGCGCCGGTTGTGCCTAGGTGAAAAGACAATACTGAAATTAGATTCTTCCTGATTTTCTATTTCAGTGGGCGCCAGCTACTTTCATTTCTTCGCAAAGATACTACGGTATGAAAAACATGATCAGAGTCCTGTCTATCCTCTTAATTTTCTTCTGCCCACTCAACCTGCTTGCTCTGCAATTTCAAGCGCCCGGAGCCGTTCAGCAGATTCCACCCATTACGTTTACAAGCAACGGTGCTGTGGCCTCGGTTCAAATGTCAGGCTCAGCAACCGGGACCTATGGATCGGAACAGCAGACCGGCGCGGCAACGCTTCAAGCCAGCGCTAATGGCCTGAGCTCAGTCAAGCTGCAATTCACCGGCGGTTCACGTCTCGAGACGCAGAATGCTTTTAATGAAACTCAGCGCCAATGCACTTGGACTTCATTGGACGGAACTGTGCATAAGAGCTCGTCTCACCAGTCCTGGGTTGACGCCATCTGGTTTCTCCCCCAGATCACCATGCAAGCGGGTGCTGGTGCGCCCGACGATTCTGTTTCCGTCACAACTTCGGTCGATGGAAAGATCCGCTTCCATCATGAGAGGCATCCGGCGAATGTCGCTGATCAGCAGACCGCCTATCTTCTCGCCCATCTCAGCGCGGTCGATCTGTTTGTTGACTCTGTCACCGGGCTGCCCGCCTCAATGACGTTCGCAGCTCATCCTGATGATGATGCCGGGATTGATTTGCGCGTGGAGATTGACTATTCGGGCTACAACAGTTTCAACGGCGTAACTGTGCCTACTCATATTCAGAAATTCATCAACAATTCTCTGGTCCTGGACATACAGATCTCTGCTGTTCAGGTCCAGTTTGTCTCGTCAGCCGCCACGCCGGCCTTAACTCTTCAGTAAGAAAACAGGGAATTTTGGGGACTCGTTATGAAGAACATTCTTTGCTACTGGTTTGTTTCTGCACTCTTGTTAGGTGCCGCTACTGCTTCCGCCCAGGTCTCAACCGGTACGCCGCCCCTTGGTAGCTTCTCCTCTGGCCCGGATGTTAATCAATCTCGGGAACCTGAACGTCCATTTTGCCATTCCTGTTTTTTCCAAGCCGGGTCGGGGAACCAATTTTGATTACATTCTGAGCCTTGATAGCTCTGTGTGGACGCCGGTTTCCATCAGCGGAGTCAAAAGCTGGCAACCGGATGCGAACTGGGGCTGGAGGGCAATCACTGAGGCTGCCACCGGTTATATCACTCGGCAAAGAGCCACCATCCAGTGTCCAATCGATGGAACCATGCCGCCCAGATATTACAATACAACGCAATATTATAACTTCCAGTACCATGACGCTTTCGGTGTGCTTCACGCTGGGTTCACGAATATCATGGGAGGTTGTCCGGGCGATTTTGATCCCAGCGACACCACTAGCACTGACTCTTCAGGACTAACCCTCGATACTTCCAGCACGCCCAAAATAATCACGCCATGGGGCACGATCACTGCGGCCCCGCTGGACGCCGGTCTTGGAAGCGCCACCAAAACTGATCGAAATGGGAATCAGATTACAACCACAAGTGGCAGCAGTTTCACGGATACCTTGGGAATGACCGCTTTGAGCGTAACCGGAGGTCCTACCGCCCCTCCAATGGTGCTCACCTACACAACCACCACCGGCACGCAAGCGTCTGTGACTGTGAATTACAGTCCGAAAACCGTGCAAACCGCGTTCGGCTGCACTGGCGTCAGCGAGTACGGTCCCACGCCGAGCGTGAATCTGGTCAGCAGTATTACCCTGCCGGATGGCAGTTCCTATTCCTTCGATTACGAGCCCACACCGGGTGTCTCCGGCAACGTGACTGGCCGCATAAACAAAATCACCCTTCGCACCGGCGGCACAATGACCTACACCTACACGGACGGGAACCAGGGGATCGAGTGTGCCGATGGCAGCACGGCGGGCCTCAGCCGCACGACTATGGATGGCACCACCGATTACAGCCGCAGCGGTTCGGGATCTGCGTGGACAACCACGATTCTGGACGCAATGCCCACTCGCAATAAAACGGTGGTCAATTTTCAGGTCGCCGGTACCCCGGCTAACTTTTACGAAACGCATCGCACGGTCTATCAGGGCTCAACCGGCACGCCGCCGGTCCTCTTGCAAACAGATACTTGCTACAACAGCGCGGCTGAGCCCAATTGCAGCACTACGGCCATTGCGCTCCCCATCACTGAGATCAAGAAATACACGATACTGCCCAACACTCAGCAGAGCCTCACGGACACTAAAATCACCGGGCCTGTCCCTACCGAAGTTGACGAATATGATTTCGGTACCAGTCCGCATGGTACCTTGCAGCGGAAGACCCTCTTTACCTACGCTGTTCTTGGCAACGGAATTGGTGCCATGCCGCAGACCATTACCATTCAGGATGGCAGCGGCAATCAAAAGGCCCAAACGACATTCGGCTATGATGAAACAGCGGTCACTAGCACATCCGGTGTACCTCAGCACGCCGCAATAATCGGTTCTCGCGGCAACCAGACGAGTGTCACGCAGTGGGTCAGTTCCACATCCAGCCTGGTCTCTCATTTCACGTATGATGACACCGGCAACGTGCTCACCAGCAGCGACACTGCAGGTAATCAGACGCAGTTCAGTTACTCGGATAAGTTCAGCGATGGTGTGAACCGCTCATCGCTGGCATATGTCACTCAGATCACACTACCCAATACCGGCTCCCCGTCCGTTGCGCATACGGTGAAAAAGCAATATGACGCCAACGCCGGCCTTCTGACAGAGTCCTGGGATCTGAATAATAATCCCGCGACGTACACTTACGATTCCATGCTGCGCCCCTTGCAGATCAACACGCCTGATGGCGGACAAACCGCATACACCTACAGCTCCCCTGCAAACATCAGCGCCACTCAGAAGATCACTGCATCACAGACCGTTTCAGTTTCCATAGTCCTTGATGGGCTCGGGCGCAGCTCCCAGCAGGAGATTACCTCCGATCCGGCGGGCGTTACGAGCACCGATTTTACATACGATCCCAACGGGCTTCTCGCGTCAATCTCGAATCCGCATCGCTCCATCAGCAGCCCGACAGATGGGATTTCACAGTTCACATACGATGCTCTGGGCCGAATAACTGCGATAACTGAGCCTGACCATAATAGTATTCAGTCCACCTTCTCGAATAACTGCGTTACCACCACAGATGAAGCTGCTAAACAACGCAAAGTCTGCGTCGATGCTCTGGGCCGCACCACCGCTGCCTTTGAACCCGATGCAACCAATGCCCTGAACTGGGAGACGGATACCAGCTATGACACGTTGGACAACGCCGTGAGCATTACCCAAAAGGGTGGCAGCACGATCAGCACTGACTGGAGAGTCCGCACCTTTGCCTTTGACGGCCTCTCCAGGCTGACCCAGGCGATTGCTCCCGAGTCCGGCGCCACGAATTATTTCTACACGACATCTTCTGGCGCCCTATGCGCCGGAGACGTCGCCCAACCTTGTCGCGAGACCGATGCGCGTTCTATTACCAAGACGTTTACTTACGACCCACTCAATCGGCTTACCGGCAAAACATATTCTGACAACACTCCTGCCGTGAGCTACCTGTATGATCAGACATCATTCAATGGCTTGACCATTTTCAATAGTAACGGCCTGCGGACAGGCATGTCGGATGGCTCCGGTTCAACGGCCTGGAGCTATGACGTAATGGGCCGCGTTCTCGTCCGCCAGCAGACCATTTCTGGAGTCACCAAAAGCATCGGATACACCTACAACTTTGATGGCTCGATCGCCAGCATGATTTATCCCAGCGGCCGCGTCTACAATTACGGATATAACAACGCTGGAGAGATTACTTCACTGGTGGACTCCGTGCATGGCATCAACTTCTTTACCGGCGGCCAGTATGCCCCTCCTGGCCTACTGGCCGGTGGCGTTCATGGAGCCGTAACCGGCTGGAACGCCATCACTCTGGCCAACACGTACAATAATCGGCTTCAACCTACTCGGTTTCTCGCGACATCGCCGGTTCCCTCAACCCTGCTCGACCTCAACTACAGCTACGATCAGGGCAGCGGAAAAAATAATGGCAGCGTGGTCCAGATCGCCAATGGTCGCGACAGCACGCGCAGCGTGCAATACACTTACGATCAGTTGAACCGCCTAGGCAGCGCCAGAACTTATAGTGCGGCTACTTGGGGAGATTCATACACTTACGACGCCTGGGGAAATCTCCTCCAGAAAAACGTAATTCAGGGCGCAGCAGAAAATCTTGCTCTCACCGTCAACAACAAGAATCAGGTTACCACGTTCACATATGACTCCGGCGGTGATGTCACGTCGGACGGGACTGTAACCATGACCTACGATGCGGAGGGCCGGATGATCACCGCCGTGGGCGGCGCCGTTAACGACACGTACACCTACGACGGCGACGGCAGGCGGGTCAAAAAATCCGATGGGACTTTTTACTGGGTGGACGACAGCTTCCGTCCTCTCTCCATCGGGACCTCGACTGCCTTGACCAAAGACTTCGTCTTCTTAGGCGGGCAGCGGATCGCTTTCGTGTCGCTCTCGTCGGGTAACCCCTATTACTACCTGTCTGACCATCTGGACTCTACTGCGGTCATCGCCAGCGGCGACGGAAAAGCCGTTCAATGGGAGGCGGATTACTACCCGTTCGGCAACCAGCGCCAGGTCTTCACCAGCTCCGTCAACAACCCCTACCAATTCACAGGTTACGAGTACGACTCTGACACCGGCTATGATTATGCGGTGGTCCGGTTCGAAGCAGGCAGATGGAGCAGATTTCTGTCGCCTGACCCGTTTATGGGTAGTATGTACAGCACTACCCCACAGACTCTAAATCGATATACTTATACAGGCAATAATCCCGTCAATTTTACAGACCCACTCGGATTGGTCTGTTCTGGCAATATCGGTGACTTTTCGGATACTGTCTGCAACCCGGCAAATGACGGGGGCGGTGGCGGCTCGGGTATGTTTGCCGGCGGCGGTGACAGTTTCAGTTTCACAACATGGACGCAGCAACCATCAGAATATGTGCCGGGCCCTTATGGCGAACCTGGCGAGTGGACCTATGGGTACGATGTTACCACGTACGTATTCTCGGGTTTCGGAATCGCTGGCAGTAACCCCGGCGGAGGAATTGCCCCAAACAAAGCGCCTTCTCCATCAGCATGCCAATCGGTGCTTCTAAACATGGCGAATAAGCAGCTTGGAACCAACTTCAATAGCAACAACATCGCTGGTTCCTATACCAACGGAAGTGCGTACAACATCATCATTCAGTCGAATCAGCTCACAGCCGCCCAGTTCAACAAGATCCAGCAGGGTCGGTACACAACATCTCGATGGCAATATTTGATCGGCGTGGGTTTGGCGGGTCACATTGCCGACGAAACCAATCTGGGCTTTCCGCAGTCAGCATTCCAAAGTTCCAACATCGGCGGGAATCTCTCCGTGAGTTTCGCTTTCCACGATGACCACGGATATGCAAACAATCCCATCGGAGCGCTCATTCACTTCTTTACAGACTTTCTCGGCCACAACTCACGGAAACCTTGCTAAAGACCATCTGGAGGTTGCATGAACAGCTTACGGTTAATTCTTCTATCGCTCACGGCCTTAGCCATCCCTGTGGGGCATCCGAATTTTCTGGCCCAAACTATTCAAGTCCGCGTTTTGGACGCCAAGAACGGTGCTCCCGTTCCCAATGAGAAGGTATCGGTGTTGATCAAAGGGGAAAAGAATGCCAGAGATTACACGACAGACAGCGAGGGTAACTTCTCTCTCCAACTCGACCCCTCTGCGTCCGTATTTGTAGCCACAGAATGGAGAGTCACCTGTAGGACCGTCACTCGGGGCGTGGTGCCTTTCGTTCCGGTCTCGAGTATCTTGCAGCAAGGCTTTACCGATAAGAATACGTGCGGTCGAGCAAAGAGCGAAACGGTCAAAGGCAAGCTGATTATCTTCACAAGAAAGCCTTCACTCTTCGAGAATTTGAAACGATGACTTTCTTCCTACGGGAAAAGAGGGCAGCGTGGCTGTCCCTCCATCGGTCTGTACTTTGTTTGTAATGACTCTGTGACAGCAGCCATGGCGGGTGGAACTGCCCGAGCGCGAAATAACGGTTGAGCAAGCAAGAGCGCTAGTTATGGAATCCTGGGAGAGCTCGGGAACTCACGGAAAGGCTGCCCATCACACAACTGCTCTGGTGGCTATCCACCATTCTGTTTGTCATTACAGAAGCAATCATCATAACCGCCATCGTTAGAAGGCATACCTTCCATTCTGCCCAGGAGTTCTTCGATATCTATTGCTGGGATTTCTGAAGTCTTTGTGAGAACAGCTCAAGATTATGCCGAGTGGAACGCACGGCTCCTTCAGAACAGAGGCAACTGAACAGCGTTATTTATTGGGGTTGAAGCCAGATTTTCGGAAGCCGGCGGCGCTTCGCTCGGCATAACCTTCACCTCGGGATAGTGGAAAGCACTCAACAGCGAGCACCAGCGGCTGTTCCCAACTCGGCAGCCGACGGAATCGGTATTTGAGGTCACGGCTGAGATCGAAGCAACGACCCCAGCAAACAGTCTGATCCAAGAAGCGCTGAACTCTCATTCTGGGCAGAGGCCCGAAGATTTGCGCAGCCCACGCCGGCGGACGCGGACGCCGCCGGAACAGGGACTCTTGTTCAATTGGAACTAACCTCAAAGAGCAGTTCACGGATAAAGGCTCGAGTCCATCAATTCGTTTGGATCTTCATGGGGATCTCTATGTTTGCAGAACACGAGTACGTCAGGCTAAAAACCCAAGGCAGGGTGGGCATCACCTCAGTTGTGTGGACAAGAGAGGTGCCCGGGCCGAGCTGATTCGATCGTCTTTATATAAGGAATGCGTGTACTGGTTGGATATCGGAAACGGGGTCGACGGAGACCAATTAAGCCAGCAGATTATTTTAATAAGTGAATCTTAGTCTAATAGTGGTGCAGTTTATGCTGGTTGACAGCCCGAGTTGATCTGAATAGACTTTTAGCGTCCGAGTGCGTTCAGTTGCCGGAAGAAAGAAACCTGTCACCGCAGCCTGGAGCGGAGGAGTCACTCCCAATGCAAATGGAAGAATTGAAATCTCTTGTGGCAAGGATCAGCTATAAACCACATACTCAGTTTGAGGTTATCGAGCGAGAGCCAACTGGGCATTGTGTTGTCGGTTCCTTTCTATTGCGACTCGTCGTTGACGTACAGGACGTGCATACTTCAAATGGATATACAATTCATTTTGATCAAGCACATTTCAGCTCTGCGATCGTCGACTGGAACGAGGGATTTGCGTTGGAGAAGGTGTTTGAGCTTGTCAAAAACTGGGAGATTCATGAGGCGAAAGAGTGGTTTAGATGTGCGGGTAATGTGGTATTTGACCCTCACGCGTCGGAACCTGATGAAGTACCAATCAGCGCGTGACAACGCGCGTTGCAGTAAGGCGGTTGATGGAGATGGCTCATTCAGCTCTCTCGCCATGCCAAGTTATCCAGCGCTTATTGAGCGCCGATTCTGTATAGAGAAACAAATCATCCAACAGCAGCACATTCCCTGTGAACAAAGGTGATCTTTTTATGCCAAAGCAATTGGCTGTTTTGCAGCGATATTAGAGACAATGCCGCTCACTGGGACCCCTCAATGCATAAGGGGAAAAGTGATGCGATCGTCCCCCACAAGGACCAAACCTAAGATGCCATTTTCATGCCGATGAAAGGCTACTCCGGCATATCTGCCCCTGAATCGGCGCTGAACCTCCAACCCTCTGCGAACCGACTCATAGGTCACATGCTCCTCTTTAAGCAGATCATCCACAGTCGTCCCCCAAGCTACATACTGAGCTTTGCCGTTAATGAAGAGGCGAATCTCAGGACTAATGGAGACTGCTTGTTTAAACTCGACACATCTGACTTGCCACCGACTAAGAACTTGGGAGCAACTCAGAAGGCTCGCTCGATCCAGTTCGGTCTCTATTGCATCAAGCGAAGTGACTTCATCCGCGCCCACGATGATCGCGACCCGCCGGATTTTGCTTGGGACAAAGTCGGTGAGCAGAAAAAGACGAACATACAGTGCGCCGGCAAGGAGCTCATGCAGACGAAAGTCGGGCTGACTAAGATCCGTGCAACATTTGATCGCATTCGGTTCAAACGATTTCGAGACGAGATCCAAACGTATTCGCCCTCCTGCAGATTGTCTCACATCGTATAGCGCAGTACTCGTTCCACGTAGATTCGCGGGCGACCGGAGCTCGCAGCACTCATAAAGGAGCGCTCGCTGAACGCGTAACCTCAGCCCGGGCTTTAGATCTATACTGCCCCTGCCTGGGAAGTAATTATATGCAACTAACAGTCCCTGGCTGGGCAGGAATGGCAGGCTGTCCATAACAAGCGTCCGAAGTGCCACTCCTGTCTTAGGAATCACACATGACTTCTCGCCCCGACTTGTAAGCTGTCGTAGGAATTGAGTAAGCATCTTCTCAATCCTGCGCTTCTCGGCGATGTTCTCGAGTTCGTTTGCCGAAGGGAGCCGCAGAATGGCAGCAGTCGCTTGAGATGAATTAAGATTAAAACTGAATAGTTCATTTGCAATCGAACACCCATCCACACGATTCGCGGATCTGGGTATTTGGACGGAAATCTCGATCGGCCGCGTGTAATTGTCAATTGCCGGAAGGGACGGAGGCAGCACAAGATATTCGTCTTGAATCTTCTCAAGCCTGTACTGTGAGAGGTGAACTATAACCGGACGTCTTCTACCGCATCCAGCAGGAAGAAAGGCCGAAAAGATGCAGAAGAGCAAACCAATAGGTGCCAGCTTCATCTGGTGCATTCGATTTCCGCGATCGAGGTGGGCTTTCACTATTTAAGACCGGTGGAAACGTTGAACGGTAACAAACGACTCCGCAACGAGTAACATTCTATTCATTTCTCAAGGCTTCGTAAGGGGAGGTTCGGGCCGCGCGCGCCGCGGGAAGCGCCGTCGCACAAAACGCAACTACGAGAAACAAAATAGAGGTCAAAAAGTAAACTGAAAGGTCAGTCGGTCTTACACTCAACAGTACGCTGCGCAAAACCCTTGTGGACACAAGAGCAGAGATGCTGCCGATTCCAATCCCGAGCGCAACCAAGGTGATGGCCCATCGTTGGCATAATACCATTATTTGCGATTTTTGAGCTCCCAAGGCTATTCGAATGCCGATTTCTCGCGTCCGGCGTCCCACAACGTAAGCGACGATGCCGTAAAGTCCGATACAAACTAGGAATAGACCTAGCGTGGCCAATAGGCCCAAAACAATCAGCGCGCTTCGTTGTTTTTGCAGATGTATTCCCAGAATGTCTCGAAGTTGCCGGAGTTCGATCGTGGCGGGAGGGGTGCCTGGCCAACGGTTCGCCTGTTTCAAGCGAGCGGAGAGCACGTGCTCCGCTGCGGTGGAGCGAATCAGCACCATAAGATCTCCACGTCCGACGTACTCCGAAAAAGGCGTTGCGTCAGTGGTTTGATATAACGCAAGGTCGACTTCGGGTTCGACATCTTCTTCAGGACCATATTGGCGGATGTCTCCGCTAACCCCGATGACAGTGTAGCGTCCACTGTTCCCGAAACCCGGGAATTCAACGGTTCGGCCAATGGCTGACACCCCAGGTAGAAAACGCTTGGTAAATTCCTCATTGACTATGGCGACTGGAGCGCTGCGAAGATTGTCGGCATCGGTGAATGAACGGCCCTGCAGGATTGGAATTCTGAGCGCCTGGTAGTATTCCGGACTGGCCAGCCGGACCTCGGGCGCCGCGTTGATCGGATGGTGATCAAGATCAACTGTGGTGGACATACCTCCACCTGCCATAGGCAATGAACTCGTAACGCCCACAGCCGAGCTACCAGGCACCGATCGGATCTCTTCGAGCAGCGGCTGGACAGCAGATTGAATCTCGCGCAGTGCGGGGATGCTTACCCTTAATGTGCAGACATTTTCCACCGACATCCCAAGTTCCCGGTGCTGAAGCCGCCACAAGCTTTTTAGTATCAATGCAGAGCTAACCAGAAGCATGAAAGCGAGTGTGGTTTCAACGATGATCAGGGTACTGCGCGCGAAGTGAGCTCGGGTGAAGCGAGCAGCATTGACAGGTGTTGCAGCGTCGCGCCGATGAGCAAAGGCAAGAATGTAGGAAGGAATGGCGCCAAATAGAAATATGGTCAGGATCGAAATCACACTGCAAAAGACGAGCGCATTGAAATCAAGTTGCGCCGTCTCCAGCCGTGGCACGCCGCTGCCCAGCCGGCGCAATCCGATGATTGTACCCTGAGCACAGGGCAAGGCGACAGCTGCCCCGGCAAGGCCGAGTACGAAATTTTCGGTGAAGAACTGGACCAGAAGCTCATCACGGGACGCCCCGAGCGCGGAACGGATGGAAATTTCGCCTGCGCGGCTCTGATTGTGAGCGAGAAGCATATTGGCGAGGTTGGCGCAGGCGATCAGAAGCATCAAGGCTGTCCCACCAAAGAGAAGTAGCACTTGCGCACGATAAGGATGGCTGACCGCATCCAACAGTGCCGTTAGCTCGACGGCTTGCTGCTGCCTGCCTGGAATACCTCGTTTCATACCAAGGGTGTACAAAACTTCAAGTTCACTCTGGGCTGCGAACTGCGCAACACCCTCGCGAATGCGGCCCACAAGTAGAAGAAAATGCATATGGCGCATGGTGAAATCGCGTTGGGCCGTGTCAAAAGGAATCCAGATCGCTGTGTGTGAGCTGACCGGAAAATCAAATCGATCCGGCGCAACACCGATTACCGTGTATGCGTCCTTGCCAATGAACACAGAGCGGCCTACGATTTCGGAATCGCTAGCGTAGCGAGTCCGCCACAATCCGTAACTGAGGACCGCAACCTTCGCAGCGCCGAGTTGGTCCTCCCCGCGAATGAAATAACGGCCCAGCAGTGGTGCCACTTCCAACGTGTCGAAGAAATTGGCGCTGACGCGCAACCCGGCAATCCTGTCTACTCCCTGTTCCGTGCGTAAACGGGCGACGAACCTGAGATACCCGGCTATTTCTGTCAACTTCGCCGCAGAACGGATATCAGTAAAGTCCGGCCAGGATGCTTCATCTTCCCCATTCAATTTGATGGTTACAAGAGATCCAGGCTGAGGAAAGTTTAGCGGGCGGATGAGCACAGCTTTTACAGCGCTGAACATCGCAATGTTGACGCCGATGCCCAGCGCTAGAGTGAGGATGACAGTAAGCGTGAAGGTTGGCTGCTTACGCAGATGACGCAAGGCAAAACGGACATCGCGGATGAGGTGATCAGGCTTCAACATATTCAGCAATGAGACATATCTACAAGAGAAAATTTCCATCCCACACGTTCAACAGTTTACGCGATTCATATTCCTCGCGGGCGAGTTCTGCTGGCCCAAACACTACGAAGGACATTGCTTCACATGGTAGGTCCGTGCATTGCAATGGTGGAGAATCCTGCCGGAGGGCAGCCTCATAAAATCGAACCAATGTTCGGTCGCGGTTAGCCAGGGAGAACTTTCCTTTCGAAGTCGCCTCAAAATTGCGTTGGGCTTTTTGCCTCGAAAGTTCTGGCTTTGCGGCGAGATCGAACAGGTATCCGTAGAATACCTCTTCCTCTTCATCCGGCGGTACAACGTTCCGATCAAGGACTGACGCCCCTCCATCGCTAAAGAACTCCGGAAGGTGAGCGATATCCGGACTCACGGCGCAAACAACTGCCATTCCTGCTGCCATGGCCTCCAACAGCACATTGCCGAAGCCCTCGAATTTTGAAGGATGGAAAAGAATGTGCGCGCAGCGAAGCACTTCCAAGACCTCATGACGCGACAAGGTGGAGTAGTGCTGAATGCCTTCCAGCAAAAAGGGTGCACCGGTACGAACATCTTCTGCAATGTCCCCGATGTATGTGAAGTTTGCCTTTGCTCCAGACTGTCGCAGCCGCTGCATCACGCTCAGCGCTAACCTTCCGTTCTTGGTCTCAAAATCACGCCCGCAAAACACAACCTGCAGAGGATCTCGGTCCCGCCATTTGCGAGCAAATTGGTCAACGGAACATGGACGATGTGCTGGATAAAGCACCGCTGCTTTCCGGGAGATCGCTTCCAGTTCACTGTTCAGTCCGGACCGGGAGAGTACCGACTTGGCTTGAGTGAGCGCGTATTCACTGCGAAAAAGCAGCCCTTTGCAACTACTGTGAAGGTACGCTG
Organism: Candidatus Angelobacter sp.; assembly: GCA_035763445.1. GTDB lineage: Bacteria > Acidobacteriota > Terriglobia > Terriglobales > Acidobacteriaceae > Angelobacter. The sequence goes on along the minus strand of DASUBD010000209.1, from coordinate 5,773 downwards.
CGAGCATCATGACCATACGTAGGCGAACGACAGCTCCCATTTCACCGCGAGGGTCGTACGGGTACTGTGCTCGAAATTCTGGGTCCAGGATGTGCTTGCCGATCAACACTGGGTAATTGAAATCATCCATATCAACGAGCCAGGAACGACGGCGGAGAACAGGCCATCGCGATGAATGCACGATTTCATCGCCATCACCAAAATCCAGGTATTCGCCAAAATGAAAGTGTCGGTAAGGAGAACAGCCCGGCTGTTTGAAAGCAAACACGTGAGCCGCTCGGCGAGGTCGATACCTGTACTCCGGAGGAGGCTCGTCGATGAGGGACCAATGGGCTCCGGGGTGAAGCTCTGATTCCGGACCGATTACGATTTCCCTTTGTGTAGGCAAATCCGAATACGCCTCCCTCATGCCAATACTCTCCCGAGTGCCGGGTAGGAGTTTGTCGCCTCTGGTGCCCTACTTGGGTCTGATGCCAGACCTTCAGGGGCAGCAAACAATCCGAAAAGTTGCCGGTATTCTTCCGATTGCAACGTTAACGATGCGTGAGTCCCAATGGCCTTAATGCGGCCTTCGATAAGCAGGATGACAAGATCTGCGTCAATGACGGAGCTTAGGCGATGTGCGATCACGATTGTTGTCCTGCCGCGCTGAAGTCTACGCAGCGCGTCCAGTACAGCTGCTTCGGACTCGGAATCAAGGGAAGCCGTAGCTTCGTCCAGAATCAGCAGCTTCGGGTCCCGTAAGATCGCGCGCGCGATCGCGATCCGCTGCTTCTCACCCGCCGAGAGTGTCACGCCGCGCTCGCCAATTTCAGTGTCGTATCCTCGGGGCAGCATGGAGATGAACCGGTGTGCATTTGCCGCGATCGCAGCCTCCACGACGGACTCACGGGAGGCTTCAGGATTTCCAAGCGCGATATTCTGGTAGATAGTACCTGCCATCAGAAAAGTGTCCTGGAACACCATTCCTATACTACTGCGCAACCTGGGTACAGGGATGGAGGTGATCAGCTGACCGTCAATGTAAATGGCGCCGTCTGCTGTTTCGAAAAATCGCGGGATCAAATTGACGAGTGTACTCTTGCCCGCGCCGCTAGGGCCTACGATCGCAAGTTTTTGCCCGTGAGCTATTTTGAAATTTATATTTTCGAGCGCTGGTTTGCCATCACCGTAAGCGAAGCGAACGTCAGAGAGACGAATGCTATCCGCAACATCCGCAATGCTAGAGGAGGAGGTAGTTGGATATTGCGGTTCGGGGCGGATCGCGAAGAATTCGATAATCGCTCGACCTGCGGCAGACGCAGCGTTCAGCTCACCACTCATTCCCACCATGCGTGCAAACGGGTCCTGCATCATTGCCAGATAACTGATCAGCGCTGTGACGGTGCCCAGCGTCATTCTTCCTGCTATGACGGCTGTGCCGCCCCACCAGTAAAGAGCGGCTGCTACAAGCCAGAACACCAGAAATGTCAGTGTTGCTCCTTCCTGATACAAATTTAATTTAAGGCGAGGTCCCAACAGACCAGCAAATGAGTTCTGCAGATTCGCAATATCCCACGGCTCGTACCCAAATGCTTTAATTTCTCGCGTCGCGGCAATGCTTTCGTGCAGCACGGCGTTCATTTCAGAAGTAGCTCGTTGCAAATCTAAAACGTGAGCAAGAACCCTCTTATTCATCGGGACCGAAAAGGCGATATAGAAGGGCACGCTGAGCAAGCAGAGCAGCGCCTTCCAGTGATAAATAAAGAAAAGAAAAGCCAAAGTACATGCGATTCGCAGTCCATCGAGGATCAATTCTCCAAGAACGGAATCAAAGAGCATGCAGTATGTTGGAGCCTCGTTGGTAAATAGAGAGCTAATGTGCCCAATCCTCTCACCGTGAAAATAAGCGAGGGGCAAACGGCGCATCTGCTTGGCCATTCGAACACGCAGTTCTACATTGCACGATGAGGCAAGCCTTTTGAATGCCTGCCGCTGTAATGCACCGAACACTGCGACTCCGCAAGAACTCGCCGCTAAAGCCAGGCATGTCATGATCAGAGCATGGCCTGACCTGGCCAGAATTCCGCGGTCGATGAGAATTCCCAACAGCCAGGGCATACTCATATGGCAGATGACCAAGAAAACCGCTGACGCCGTGCCCACAATTAACGTGCACTTGTGCACCAATGCGAGCTCCGCCGCAAGAGTGAGGAGGGATTTCCGGCCGGTTGAGTAATGCTCACTCATAAGCGCCGACCGCGGTTTCACGTCTCGTAAGGCTGGCTCCGGGCGCGACAGAGCCTTTGTTTCCGCAGGGACTGGAATGTAAATCCCAATCGATCTTGCGAAAACTCTGCCAATATCTCCGCAGGGCTGAGGATCGCACAAGCGACTCCGTAATCCGAGTGAAAGCATTCATTGCAACTGCGCATTGCAGATGGGACCGGCCATGAAGGTCCTCTGCATATGCAAGGCAGGTACCCCCACAAGCAGTCAGCCACATGCATGTATGGCACTGGCCACGAGTAACGTCACGTGAACGGATTTTGGCCGCCGTTCCACTTTCGCGCGCGCGATGGAGAGAATCCTCGGTTTCAATCTGGATCAGTCCCAGACCTGCCAGGGGGCCTTTTCGGTCGAGGCAATCGCAAGCCTCGATTGTCCCATCAGCGGACACACTCAATAAGTCCCTGGCTGCACCGCAACCCTTCCGCATGCACATGTTGTTGCCGGCACCTATGATGAGATTATCGATGTAATCGACAATCGGCATTACACCAAAACCGTCAAACTCGCCTTCTTCAACAGCTGTGAGCAGTTCATTCCAAGAGCGAATCACTTCATCGGCTGAGACCCCGAAGGTGCCCTCGCAGCCTCGCCCCAGACCGATTGCTTGAAAAAGGGACCACTGCCACGATGGAACACCGACATCACGAAAATGACGTGCAATTGATAAAAGATGTCCCTGATTTGCGCTCGATACTGTAGTCAAAATTCCACACGATCGCACAAAGTCCGGAAAGCGCTCGAGCGCCTTCTCATACAATTGATATGTGCCATCACCGTTCGCTAATACCCGAAAATGGTCATTCAGGGCAGGCGGCCCATCAAGCGACACACCCCATCCAATCTGATGTTCTTCATAAAATGCAACCATCTCCTGCGTTAAACGACTCAAATTGGTCTGACCGCAGAAAAATAGGGTCTTCCCCTGCCTGCCAGCTTCCTGTTCGCCGTAAATTACAAGAGGCTTGATTAGCTCAGAGAAAAACAACGATGGTTCCCCACCATGAAGGATCACCGTGAGATCAGGGCGGTTTACCTTTATCTTTTGCTTGGCGGGAGCGAGGCGGATTGCTTCCTTTAAGGCCGCTTCAGCAACCTTATATGGCATATGCACCAATGCATCGTCGGGCTCCATGTCGTAACAATACTTGCACCGATAATTGCACACCTTCGTCAGCTTGAGAATCAGGGTGTTGAAATCCCCTGGCGCAACATAAGGCGCCCCTCCCACGCCCGCATCCAGCAGCTCGGCCTGAAGTCGACTTCGCTGAGTACGCACCTCGTCGGGAAGCACTTCCGCCGGGAAGGAGAGTAGTTTGAGGAGAGGTATCATCGTGGAGTCGACGATCGCCCAATTGCTGTTACTGCGGTCAATCACAAAGGCTTTCTGGCCAAACTGCAGAAAGGAAATTGCATTCATGACTTTCCCTCATCTCTGCGAATTGGTTTGGACTCCAGAGCGCGCTACCGCGCTCTGGAATTAGGTTAACGAGCGTTGGGACTCAGCACAGGTTTGGTTTTACTTTGGCCCAGGTCACCTTCGCCCAGACTGTTTGCATGTCGATTCGGTGTGTCCAATTGAGGCGGCTGTCCATGATCGGGGTTTGCGGTACCGTCACGGCCTCCGCCTGTTCTATCAAGCTCTGAATCAGAGCCGGATCAGCAGGATCATATACGTGGCCCATCGATGCTTCATGACAAGCTGTAACGTCCATGAGTATTCTTCCTTTCTTGTAGTTCCTGACTGATTACAACTTGGTAATCCAATGGTGGCACTACACTTCAGCCACCACCTCATATGGATCGCGCGAATTCTATACAAACCGTACATCAGCGTCAACTTAGGTCCATTGAGTTGTATGCAATGCATCGAGGCATATGAAGTTTGGGGGGCAAAGATACATAAACAATGGCTGTGAGACTGCAGCTTGGCTGCAACTAAATAACTATTCGAAAGTGAGCATTGGCGGCCAATAGAGGCAGACACTACCAGAGTTCTGAAAGCTCGTCAGCCTGGCTGCATGGAGTGGATGCATACCAAGTAAGAATCTCGACCGCTTGGTTCTCGCGGTCGACTTTGCTTGATCGCCGAGCGATAGCTGCGGCAGCATGCTAGAGCAAAGCCAACCGTTGTCTGCTGTGGAAATTATTTGTTCCAGAAACAGAACATATTAGCCGTGGACTGGTATCGATATAAAACCCACGGAGAAGGCGAAAGCCGCTCCGAATCAGTATTCCTCGGTGGAATTGTGCAAGATTAGCAGATTCTTATTTTCTATCGTTATTTGCGCATTGCGAATTATCGATTTCTGGAATTCGAAAATGCGATCGAAAAAGGTATTTCCTGCGGCAAACGAATGGGCCTGCCCACACGCTCCTACGTACCTTGGACGGAGGTGTATTGTATGTGATCACCGCGGTACTGTTCCAGTAACGGTCGAGCAGAACGCCGCCATGGCGCCACCACCCGTCCCAGACGTGCTGTTTTGTCGTGAAGAGGCTTCCCTCCGGCCCACCCAGGGTAGTTGCTTGTCTGCCATCAGTTAATTGACGGTGAGGAGCGAGCAAAGTATGGCGACGGGTGTTACCGTTCGAATCGCGTTTGTTTCTGCGAATCTTACCAAGATAAAGGCGTGAGTGCGCCCGCCCTGAATCGCCACAGGGCGCTTAACTGGAATTGCATAAGAAGCCTTACGATGCAGGACATGCAGGAAATTTGGCAGCAGACGGAAAGTTCATTTGCGAATTGTGCAAGGTAACGCTTTCGACTCTCCCCGGCGTTCCAGTTTTATGCCTGACCGAGCAAACCCCTGAATTTCTTCCATCACTCCTGCGCCAAAAGCTTTCACCGGAAAGGACGCAACGGTCGCAAAGGAAGACAATGCCGAATCATGCCGGTTTATCCCACCTTCCTGAGGAAGCGATTCCATCAATTTAGAGAAATCTTGTGTAGAGGAGTTTCCATGTTTGCGGAGCTTTATCCCCTGCTCGCGCAGCGCGCGCTTACCATCACAGTTGCGGCACTGAACGAAGGTCAAATCCGGGTTAATGTCATCCCCCATTCCCGGCCGGAAGACTGCAAAGTCAACGAGCAAATTACTTATGCGCATAAGGACGAAGTTACGCGGCTTCCTGAGGCTGCTATCAAAGCCTTGACCACGCCCGTCTCGCTGACCGGAACCGCCGAAGAAATCGACTTGAAGCTTTCGTCCGTTCTGCTGGAATTTGTCGAATCGCACAAGCAGCTTCAGGGCTCGTTTGATCGTGCCTGCTCCGAAATTGCCGAGGCGGTCAAAGCGATTGACGAACGCAATAAGACCAAATCGAAATCCAAGACAGCGAGTTCGAAGAGCGATACCAAGCCGGATGCCAAGAACAACTCTGACGGTGGTCCCTCGAAAGCCGAAGATACACTCCCATTGTGGTGGACCAATAGCTCAGTGTCTCCGCCAGGCGCGGCTGCTCCGGCGTCTGCCCCAGTGCTCGCACAAGCTGATGGATCAAC
>DASUBD010000208.1:0-5019 GCA_035763445.1 Candidatus Angelobacter sp. | reverse complement strand
CGCCAGCCAGAAATGAAAAGGCACAACGGCAGCCTTCACCAGAAAACCGCAGGTAATCATCACGAAGGCAGCCACCACCAGACCATCGTGAGTCTGTCCCAGAGATTTTCCAATCTGGGCCAGGTTCAACGCGCCGGTACGCCCGTACAAAAGTCCGATTCCGCTGAGCGCCATGAAAGCGCCAATGGTGTTGGTCACAGCAAAATTGAGTGCACCTTGAATGGGTCCGCTTTCTTCCGTTTTGTAGCCGCATAGCGCGAAAGCGGCAGCACTCATCAGTTCAAAAAAGACGAAGAGGTTGAAGATGTCGCCGGTAAGTGAGAACCCGCACATGGCTCCGAGGAATGCCAGCATGAGGACGTGGAAGAGGGTGCCGACGGAATCGAAGTAATGGGCGGAAAATACCAGCGCGACCAGCACCAGGAACGATGCGAAGGCGGCAGCGCCTGCGCCGAATGGATCGATCGTTAAAGATATTCCAATGGCCGCTCCGTTCCGCGGCTGCCAACCACCCATCCAGTAAACGATGAGACCGTGGCTGCTTTTCACCAGCAACAGCAGACAGGCTCCTACACACCACAAGGAAGCCAGGAGAGCCAGGGCGTCTGCCAGGCGACGGGGGATGTGCTGGTTCACCGCTGCAAGCAAAGCTGCCGTGCAGAGCGGGACTGCGACAGGACTGGCTGGAAGGAAATGATTCATCCGCGCATGATTCGCAATTGATCAGGATCAACCGAGCCGGCGCGCTCCTCTGCCTGAATCGCCAGCGCCAACAAAAGCGCCATCACGGTAGCTTCCACAACAATGTCCGTGAGCATGAGAGCATGGGTCACGGGATCAACCGCAGGCGTACCCACAGGAATATCGGCAAAGATGGGCGCCGCGGCCCCGATCTTGTAGCCAACTCCGAGCAACAAAAGGTACGTGGAAGTCTGAACAACGACCAGGCACATGATCAGGTGCACCAGATGTCGGCTGGTTACAATCCCGTACAGCCCCACCACAAACAGCCAGGCGGCAACAAGAAAAGGAAGCATGCGGAGAAACTCGCCCGCGGCCTGAGTCATCTTGGTCTCCTGCTTTCTTCATCCGTTTTGCGGTAAACCAGAGACTGGCGGAAGAACGAAATCATCAGCACCACCAGCCCTCCGGCAACTTCAAGGCCCGTGAGCACGCTGATGAGGAGAATCGTGCCGCTGGAGAGTACGTCTCCGGTTTGGCCCAGAGGAATGAAGTTGGCGAGATAGTTCAATCCAAACATGATCGAAATCAGGCCGGCGATTGCGTATCCACCGGCTCCCAAAGCTTCAGTAATTTCAGACAAAACGTGAGACGTGACGTGATCAAAAGACTTGTAATCGCCGCATAGATAGATGATCAATGGCATGCTGGCGAGAATTACACCTCCCTGAAAGCCGCCTCCCGGAGTGAGTTGGCCGTGGCTGATGGTATAGAGCCCGAACACAACGATGGGGAGCACCAGAGCCAGACCGGTCACGCGGACGGCGTCGCTGGTGGGCGGAACAACACGGTCCTTCGCCTGGTCCAGCGGTGGATCTTCTTCGCGATCATCCTTTTGCTTTCGCAACAGCAGGTTAGCGCCCATTACCGAGGCAAAGAGGATGAACTCCTCGCCGAGTGTGTCGAAACCGCGGTAATCAAAGTTGACGGCCGTTACAGCGTCGGTCGCATGCCGCTCGAAAACAGTGAGCGAATTGATCAAATCCCCATACGGTCCCGGATAATGTCCAAACCCGGGAAGACCATGCAAACCCCACACGTAGAAGCACAGGAGTCCCAGCCCACCCACAAGGAACAAAGCTGTGCGCGCCCGGTGGTTCACTTTCTGCTTTGCTCCTTTACTTTCAACTTGGCCAGCGTGAGCAAAACCATCAGAGGCAGCACCACTGCCCCAATCACAATCTGGGAAAAGGCGACGTCCGGAGCCTGAAAGATGAAAAACATCAATGCCATCAAGAGTCCATAAAACGTCAGTCCGATCACCTGATTGAGTGGATTGCGCGTGAATACGACTGCTGTTCCTACGACTCCCACAAACAGCAGAATTCCCCCCTGTAGCACGATCATGGCTGCTCCTCCGCACTATCCACCAGCGGGCGAGAGTTCAGCCCGGCGGTACTGGCGTCATTAGCGCCGCGGACCTCCGTGGCATCCGCCACCCAGCGCCCGAATTGCCGAATGCGTGCGGCTCGGGCCGTAGCGTGTGTGAGGACTGCGTTCATCGCCAGCAATACAAACATAATCAGCAACGCTTTGATGCCAGCCTGAGAGAGGTGTTTGTCAACGATGACCGCTGCGGTAAAGCAGATTACGGTGACAGTGGCCGGCGGCGACAGATAGTGGAGCCTTTCATAGAGGTCCTTCATCACCAGCATTGCGATGGCGGAGATCAGCGAGGAAATCACCCCGATTCCCAGCAAAACGTCAATCGCCAATTGAGTTTTACTCACGAGCACCTGCTTTGCCCATCACCTCAAAGCCACCTTTCCAGAAAGCGAATGAAGACCAGGCCTCCGCCAAAGGAAAGCAGCGCGGCGGCAAGCGCTATGTCATAAAAAGGAATTCGTTCAAATCCGTGTGCCAGCAGCATGAGAGCAAGAGTGGTGGTGATGGAAGCAAATTCCAGTCCCACAACCCGGTCCATGGGGCTGCCACGAAAGGCAACAATTGCTGCCGGAACGAGACTGAAAAGCAATACCAGCGCCGAAAGAAGCCATGCATTCATGATTTGGCTCCCAGGTTGCACGTCATGGTGGGTGTTTCAGATTCGCTGACTTGATGCACCAGCATCACCCGTTTATCCAGATCAATTCCGAGCACCACAAAATTTGGCGGAATTGTTGTGTATGCGATTGCAAGTGCGCGGCGAGCGGCAGATTCGGGATCTGAGCCACCGGGATCAAACACCACTTCCCTCAACACGCTTGGTTCGGGCTTAAAGAAATGCCTGATAAATACCCAGAAGATCGTGGCGTATCCTTCCAGGATGTACCAGGGTTCGCGCCACGCCTGAAGAAGCCAGACCAGGCGAGGGCGGAAATCGGCAAACGGCAATGCTCGTACGATCTCTGCCGCAGTTGCAGTAATAACCGAAGAGGCGACAGCCAGCCAGAGTTCGTGTTTTTTCGTGGCGCTTACGAACAATAGCCACAGGCAAAAGCTCGCGACAAAATACAACAGCCAAAATGCCGCTCGAGTTGACCAAGATGACCTCATGGGGCTGAGTGCTGCGCAGGCATCAGCTACTCAATGAGAGAACAGTTTTAGAGTCATCAGGTTGCCTAGAACGCAGGCGAGAACCATGAGCAGCCGAAAAGAAAAGCTTGACTGAGCAGCGGGGTCAATAGGCTTTTGGTGAATCAGCTTTGATGCGGAAGTGACAAATTCCCGTACTATGGAAAAATAGGGCCCCAAGCGGCTGAGGCCCCTCGACTCGATAAATCAAACTATGGGACAGTGATGGTTCGCGCGTTTTTGTAAACTGCCCCGGTTGAGTCCCATGCCTGTACCACCACATTGTGGGAGCCTGAAGCCATGCTGACTGAAGTATCCAGACTGGCTGCGTTGGTTAGATACATTGAGACATTGTCCACGTAAATGCGCATTGCGGTAATCGGGCCCAGAGATGATTTAGCCGCTGCGGTCACGTGCACAGGAGAAGCGTCACTGGAGCCTGCAATTGGCGAACAGACTGTTACTCCAGTGGTGCTTGCCGTGCACGTGCCTGAGGTAGCCGATACTGTGATGGTCAATGGTGTCTTGAAGACCGACCCTCCAGAATTCCAGGCCTGCACAACTACGTTGTGTGTTCCCGCGCTGACTGCAAGACTCACGTCGAGACTGGCAGCATTGGTGAGATACACGGAAACGCTATCAATATAAATCCGCATTGCCGTGATGGGCAGGCTGGACTTGGCCGCTGCAGTGAACGTCACCGGCGAAGTTACAGTACTGCCGCTCACTGGAGAACACACTGTAACTCCCGTGATTGCCGCCGTGCATCCGGATGGACTGGGAGTTGGAGAGGGTGTTGGTGTTGGAGTCGGGCTCGGGGTGGGCGTTGGTGTTGGAGACGGGCTCGGGGTTGGCGTCGGCGATGGGCTGGGGCTGGCCGATCCAGTGAATGCATCTGTCATGCTGGGAGCGGTTGCGGCAGCTCCGGGATAGGAGGCCATCCCAAGGGCGGACATCATTGTGCGCAGAAGGCTCTGGTGCTGATACAGAATAGTCGATTTGTACTGCTTCTTTACGCCCGGCCCTACCATCAAGGCCGCGACATGGCCGCCTCCGTGGGCAGTATCAGTACTGGAGCTCTCATCGAACACCACGATCAAGATACCGTCTTTCTGGAATTCGGAATTGCTCAGCAGCGGACCAATGTTGGCTTTCAGCCAGTTGTCTGCCTGGGTCAAGGTACCGTTATGCGCATCGTCATTCAGGTTGGGAGCGATAAACGAGAAATCCGGCAGCTGGTTGTTATTGAGGTCAGTCGAAAACTGGGTGAATGGAACCAGGTTGAGCCTCTGCACGCTGCTGTTCACAACATCAGAGAAGTAAGTGAAGGGGTTGTGATGGCGGACGTACGCGCCGGTATCGCCTCCGATATAACCAACCGAGGGCAGGCTTTCTGCATAGCTCTTCCACGTCTTCCCTGCAGTGAGCATGTGCCGGACCATGTTGTCCGCCGTGACTGTACTGCTATAACCGTCACTGTTAGTAATGATCTGTCCCGTTGTCAGCATGAAATAGTTGCCGATGGAGGGATGTGTGTTGGCGTAATACTGGGTAAACAGCACATTCTGCGATGCCAGGCTGTTGAAATAAGGCATGGCAGTGTTACCCACCACACTGGAATAACTGTGGTTTTCTTCCAATACGACAACCACGTGGTTTGATTGAGGAACCTGCGCGCCAGCCAATGCAGTCAGGACCCACAGAGAAAGTACAAAACAAATCTTTCTCACGTATACAACTCCTGAATAGGGGGATCGTCGCTTT
>DASUBD010000207.1:0-7069 GCA_035763445.1 Candidatus Angelobacter sp. | reverse complement strand
CGGCTATTACGGCAATGCCCCAGATGAGGGAGAGTCCGAGCAACAACATTGGGTGATGAAACACCAGCGCTGCCACCACGCAGCAGGCAGAGCTCACCGCCATGGCGATGATGGTCACACGGGCGCGCTGAGCCACTCGGGCAGATGCTGCTTCATCCTGCAGTTTGTCACTGGCAGCGCCGGCCCATATACATCCAACAGCGCCAATGGCTATTGCGGCCGCGGACGCCATTTCATACTTGCTGCGCGGCCAACCGGACGAGGTGGCGAATATTACGGCCACCCAGCCCCAGAATCCGTAAAGTTCCCACATGTGGCCTAAGTAGCCGAGATTAGCCAGTCGCAAGGGCCGGTTGCGAACAATCTCAAGCACCTGCCCAAAATCTAATACCGACTTTGGCATCGCGAATGGGCCCTGGCGAACGGCCAAGGCCACGATCAGCCCGCCTATCGCGCCTTGCAGACTGCCCAGAAGCACCACGCCCCGCCAGGCGATGCTTCCCACGGAATTCACTCCGTGCGGCACTGCGGAGCCAACGGTCAAGGCTCCAATCATCACCCCTAGAGCCAGCCCACGACCGCGCTGGAACCAGCCGGCCATGATCTTCATTCCTACGGGATAAACTCCAGCGAGAAAGAATCCCGTGGCGCCACGGAGGAGAATTGCCGTCAGCGGATGCTGTGCAGTGAACGCGAAAGCTGCGTTTGCGGCCGATGCTGCCAATGCAGAAAACACAAAAACAGGGATGGGACTGAAAACGTCAGAGATGTTGAACAGGGCGAAGGTGATGGCGCCCACTGCAAACCCCACCTGCACAGCAATGGTGAGCCATGAGCCCAGCGCAATGCCTGAGTGCCACATCGTGGTGATTTGCGGCAGAACTGCAGTCCCGGTAAACCATAGTGACATGGCCAGGAGTTCCGCCAGTGAGAGCAAAAGAAGAACCCGCCGCGATGATACATCGCGACGGGCCACAACTTCACTGGAAGTCGCCACTAGCCTTTTAGTTTCCTGCGCTCACAGGATGTAACCACGGCAGTGGGATCAACAGCCTCGCTGTCCTTTTGCATCTCCACGATCTTGCCTTCTTTGTCGATGAGAAAAGTTACCCGTCGGGCAGCTTTGTATTGCGGGTTGTAGATTCCGTATTCTTTGGTCACTTCTCCGCCCCAGTCGCTCAACAACGGGAAGTTGACTCCGATTTTGTCTGCGAATGCGGCGTTGCTGAAGGTGCTGTCCATGCTTACACCCAGAACCTGGGTGTCTGAGGCTTCCAGCTTGTTCAAATTCTGCTGGTAAGCCTGCATTTCGCGGGTTCAACCACCGGTAAAGGCGAAGACGATAAACGCCAGCGCCACATTCTTCTTGCCCCGGTAATCGCTCAACTTCACCGGCTTGCGGTTCTGGTCAAGCAAAGTGAAATCCGGCGCTGTATCGCCGACTTTAAACTTGGGTTCGGGCGGGGCTTCCTTCTTTTCGCTCTGGGCCCGCAAAGCGGTGCCAGATTGCTGGACCATCAGCGCCAGTATCCATAAAAACAAGATAGCGGTACTTTTGCGCACGACTTTCCTCCGAGCTTAAATAACTGCAGCCAGTAAGCCTATATTGCTTGAGAGCTGCGGTCAAATGTTTCAATGCGATAGCGTTAGTGATACGGAACTTCCGCGGTGCTCTGGGTGTTAGTATCTGCCAGAGGCTGACCATGAAATCTGGACTTATAGTTCTTTTGGCGCTGTTGTCTACCGTTGCCTGGTCACAAAATGCGCCTGTAGCAACGGCGCAATCCAACACAATTTTTGCCGGCGCTGATGGGAAATTTGAAGCCACTCCGGATACGGCGGTACTGCGTCTGGATATTTCCTCGCAGCAGGACACCTCGCGCGTCGCTTATGACAAGGTTGCCGCTGCGGCAGAGCAGGTGAGAGGCATCTTGCGAAAGAATGGCATTGATCCCAAGAATGCCCAGATTGGCTTCTACGCCGTTCAGCCGGTTTATGACTGGAAAAATCCCAAACACAAAGTCATTGCCTACCATGTGACGACCAGTGTGACGCTCAAAATCAAAGACTTTTCCAAAGTCGGCGTTCTCACGGAGCAGCTTGCAGATATTGAAGAAACCCAGAACCAATCCCTCAGCTATACGCTGGAAGGTATTGACGAGGCGAAAAATAAGGCGGCGGAAGATGCTCTCAAGAAAGCCCGGAGCCAAGCCAATGCAGTGGCAGTAGCTGGCGGTCGAAGCCTGGGCGAACTGCTTTACGCTTCAGTGGATGTAAACCAGCCAGTGATCGTGCCCATGATGGCGCGAACACCCATGGCTGCAGCCAGGGTGGGAGCGGCGGAAGTGGCACCGGCAACAGCGGAGTTCACACCGGAAAGCGTGACCATCAATGCTCATGTGAATGCAATGTTTGCTCTGAAGTAGGGGAGGGGCCGGATTTCAGAGTAGATGCTCTGGCAACAGTCAGACTTACTTGGAAAATTTTTCAGGAGAAGGGAATTACTACCATGCAAAACCAGACTGCCATCGATCTAAGCCTTTTGTTTTCAACAAGGGCTGGTTTGGCATGGGGGGTGCAGTAACACAGGGCAGACGAAGTGGCGCGCATCGGGGCGCTTTCGAGGATCTAACGGCCAGAGATCCTGTCGAAAGTGCCTCGTTGCATTTTTGGGGCAGGCACCAGCAGCGTACAGCAAGGCACTTAGAACCTAGTGTTCTTAAAACCAGCCTTAGTCAGAATTCAGACCAACTGAACCTTCTCGCGCAGGTCGATCCCGGCGCGCCCCAGGATGGCGGCGATCTCGCCCTCATTCAGGCGAGTCGCGTCATATTCGACGCGGACGGTGCGTTCCTTTTCGTTAAATTTGATCTTGCGCACACCGTAAACCTCCCAGGCATTGTTAAGGGCCAACATCTGCTTTTCTCCGGGAGGCATTCCGTATTTGAAGACAATATCCAACAGGGTCATTTATTGCCACCTTATTGGCACCTGGTCGCGAACTCGCGCGGGCCGGATCTTGAATCAGTTCTGGAATCCAATCTAACACACCCATTATGTCGGCAAGCATTTGTCAGAAGCGGCGCGTGCCCACGGCTGAATCGAAATTCCTGTAATTGACGTCGTCTCCATACGGTATAGGGGTATAGTGTATAAAGGGTTTTAAGGAATTCACTGATGGCTGGAAAACGAAACACTTTACAAAAAGGCGCGCTGCAGCATGAGGCAGAAGCAAAGGACGGTCTGCTGCTGCGGCTTCGCCGCGTGGAAGGACAGGTTCGTGGCGTGCAGAAGATGGTGCAAGAAGAGCGCTACTGTCCTGACGTGCTGACGCAGATGTCGGCGATTCATGAGTCGTTGCGCGCCGTGGAACGCATATTGATGAAGAACCATCTTCAGCATTGCACCACGGAAGCGCTACGGTCAGGGGATCCCCGGAAGGCACAGAGAACTTACGACGAGCTGACTGAACTGTTTTATAAGCACGCGCGATAAGGGGGGAACGAATGGATCCGGTTAAAAACATGGTGCGCGATGTGGTCTGCAACATGAACGTGGACCCGGCAACGGCGCGGGCTCGGGAAGAATACAAGGGCACGACCTACTATTTCTGCTGTGCGGGATGCGCAGGCAAGTTTAAAGCTGATCCAGAGAAGTATCTCGCCAAACTCGCTGCCGCAGCGGCGCATGCCGAGGGTCGTCATGACATGGCGGGCAGCCATCAGCAGACACCCGGTACTGTGAAGGACCCTGTCTGCGGGATGTGGGTGGATCCAGACAAGGCGCGCGGCTCAGTAACGCACAAAGAGAAGACCTACTACTTTTGCAGTCCGCGTTGCGCGGAAAAGTTTAACGCGGAACCAGAAAAATACCTGACGGCCAAACCCGCGAATGAAATGGTGCAACCCGGGGCCTTAAAAGCGGCCCAAGCAGCGCAGATTGGAGCGCGAGAAAGATCACCGCTATCTTCGGAACGAAAGGGCAGCCTAACGTACGTCTGCCCAATGGATACTGAAGTCCGTGAAAATAAACCAGGCCCATGCCCGATCTGCGGCATGGCGCTGGAGCCAGAATCTGTCGAATATACCTGTCCCATGCACCCGGAGATCGTGAGCGACAGGCCGGGCTCGTGTCCTATTTGCGGGATGGCACTTGAGCCGCGTGTGGCAGCCGGCGTTCATGAGGAAGACGATTCCGAGCTGCGCAGCATGACGCGGCGTTTCTGGACTGGCGTGGCGCTGAGTATCCCGTTACTGATTCTTTCCATGGGCAGCATGGTTACGTGGAGCCCTCTGCACAATCTGCCGACGGGCTGGTCTGAGTGGCTGCAACTGGTGCTGGCGACTCCTGTGGTCCTCTGGGGTGGATGGCCATTCTTCCAGCGCGGGTGGGCTTCACTGGTGAACCGGCACCTCAACATGTTTACCCTGATCGCCGTCGGGACCGGCACGGCTTATGTGTACAGCCTGGTGGCGACTTTGGCTCCCGGGATATTTCCCGATACTTTTCGCGGGCACAATGGCGCGGTGGAAGTCTATTTTGAAACCAGCGCGATCATCGTGACGCTGGTGCTGCTGGGGCAGGTGCTGGAATTGCGGGCCCGGCGCCGGACAGGGGCTGCGATCAGAGCTCTGCTCGATCTGAATCCCAAGACAGCGATTCGTCTGCGGGCCGATGGAACAGATGAGGAAATTTCGCTTGAGCAGGTGAAGCATGGAGATCGGCTACGCGTGCGCCCGGGCAGCCGCGTGCCAGTCGATGGCTCCGTGGAGGAAGGGAACAGTTCGGTAGACGAGTCGATGATCACTGGAGAATCCATTCCGGTGGAAAAGGCTGCCGGGGCAAAGGTGATTGGCGGAACAGTAAACCAGACCGGAGCGTTTGTTATGCGTGCGGAAAAGCTCGGTTCGGAAACCCTGCTATCTCAGATCGTGCGGATGGTGGCCGAAGCTCAGCGCAGCCGCGCCCCCATTCAATCGCTGGCGGACAAAGTTTCAGGCTATTTCGTACCGGCGGTCATTCTTGTAGCTGTTCTCACTTTTGCGTTGTGGGGGCTCTTCGGGCCTGATCCGCGCTTTGCGCACGCCGTGATCAACGCGGTTGCTGTGCTGATCATTGCCTGCCCATGCGCCCTGGGCTTGGCAACACCCATGGCTGTAATGGTGGGAACCGGACGTGGCGCCCATGCGGGAGTCCTGGTCAAGAATGCCGAGGCACTCGAGACCATGGAGAAGGTCGACACGCTCGTCTTCGACAAGACGGGAACGCTCACGGAAGGCAAACCTAAACTCACTGAAGTGGTAGCAACCGGAGCGATTGGAGAAAAAGAATTATTACGGCTCGCGGCTTCACTCGAACGGTCAAGCGAGCATCCGCTGGCGGCCGCGATCGTAAGAGGCGCGCAGGAGCGGGGACTGCATTTGAGCAACACGGGGAATTTCCAGTCCCTTACTGGGCAAGGCGTGCACGGCCACGTGGATGGCCACGAAGTAATTCTTGGGAGCGCAAGGTTGCTTACTTCACGCAGCATCGACCCCTCACCGCTCGCCAGGAAAGCGGATGATTTGCGACAAAACGGCCAGACGGTGATGCTGGCGGCTGTGGATGGGCGGGCCGCCGGGCTGATTGCCGTAGCTGATCCAATCAAACCGTCCACACGCGAAGCGTTGCAATCACTGCGACACAACGGCCTGCACATGGTCATGCTTACCGGCGACAACCACATCACAGCTCAAGCCATCGCACGTGAGCTGGGAATCGAAGCGTTTGAAGCTGAGATCCTGCCGGAGAAGAAATCTCAGGTGGTGAAGGAACTCCAGAGCAAAGGCCGAATCGTAGCCATGGCAGGCGATGGTGTGAACGATGCGCCGGCTCTGGCGCAGGCAAACGTCGGCATTGCCATGGGAACCGGCACCGATGTTGCCATGGAAAGCGGCGACATCACACTCATAAAAGGCGACCTGCGCGGCATCGTTCGCGCCCGAAATCTGAGTCATTCCACCATGCGCAACATACGGCAGAACCTGTTCTTTGCTTTTATCTATAACCTGCTGGGCGTGCCGATTGCCGCGGGCATACTGTATCCGTTCTTCGGCCTTTTGCTGCAACCGGTGTTTGCCGCGGCGGCAATGAGCTTTAGTTCGGTGTCGGTGATTGGGAATGCGCTGCGATTGAGGAAGGCAAGATTGTAGCTACTCTCGTGATCGCTTTCCGAAGCCCCAAGCGCAGCGAGGGGTCCCAACGGTCTTCGAAGATGCAACCTTTCGATCCGCGAACCAAAAGCAGCTACGATTCCGCTGACCAATGTTGATCGCATCCGGTTCTTCGAAGATGATAGGGACCCTCACTTCGTTCGGGGCTTCGGAAAAAGCAGCGGTACATGGGTGAGTGCAGCAAAGTTCAAACCACCTTTTCCTTCCACTTACCCTTCCTGAACACATAAATCCCGATCAACGCCAGCAGGATTTCTGCGGCCAGGATTCCGTAATACGCTCCATTCGGGCCGAAGTTAAATTTGAAAGCCAAGACAAAAGCCAGCGGCAACTGCACCACCCAGTAAACAAAGAAGTTGATCAGTGTTGGGGTCCAGGTATCGCCTGCGCCGTTGAAGGCCTGCACAATGATTTCGCCATATGCCCAAAGCACATAGCAAAGGCTGATGATGCGGAGGCAGCTTGCCCCATAACGGATCACCTGCGGGTCGGCGCTGAAGATTCCCACCAATTGCCGCGCCCAGATGAAAAATACGACCGAGACTACACCCAGAAAGACCGCATTAAAGAAGCTGGCGCGCCACACGGATTGCTCCGCGCGCTCCGGCTGCTTTGCTCCCAGGTTCTGCCCCACAAGCGTGGCTGCGGCGGAGCCCAGCCCCCAGGAGGGAAGCGTGGAAAAGATGACGATCCTGATGGCTACTGTGTATCCCGCGGTGGCCTGGCTGCCAAAGGACTGGACCAGCCGCACCATCACCACCCAGCTCGCCGTGGCGACCAGGAGCTGCAACACTCCAACGCCGGCAACTTCAAGAATGTTCCACATCACTTTCAGCTTCGGACGGATGTGTTTTTTC
>DASUBD010000206.1:0-6033 GCA_035763445.1 Candidatus Angelobacter sp. | reverse complement strand
CGCTAAGTTGCCGAATTCGCTGTTATTTCGATTGACGTTGCTCCATTATCAGACTTAATATCCGCTCAGCCGCTCTTCGTCCGTGTGGCTCATGCATAAACCTGCCAAGAATACCGCGCGCAAAAACTCGGGCGAGATAGTTATCCCCGATAAGCTCTACTTCCGTATCGGCGAAGTCAGCCGCCTGTGCGGCCTGCCTACTTACGTCCTGCGTTTCTGGGAAACGGAGTTCCCGCAGCTGAAACCACCCAAGAGCAACACCGGTCAGCGCACCTACCGCCGGGCAGACGTGGAAAACGTAGTCAGAATTAAGAAGCTGCTCTATGACGAGGGCTTCACCATTGCGGGAGCCCGCGCCCAGCTCAAGGCGGAAAGCAAAAAGAAGCAGGCGCCTCTCCCTTTCCTCGTCCAGTCAGACGCCAATATGACCGAGCTTAAACAGCTTCGCCAGGGCCTGCGTGACATCCTGTGGCTGCTGAACAACCGGGCAGCGGCAAGAACCTGATTAGCGTTTGTCAACTGGCAAAACTGCCAAAATTTGCCAACTGTCTAGAAAGCGAAGACCTGCACTTTTTCGCAAGTGCCAAATTGTCATTTTGGGGCAATTTCGGCGGTTCTGGCAATCAAAGTCGTTCAGATTTCCTGCCTCGCTGCATTTCCGGGCTGCATCCAAAGACAAGGTAGTTATAATAAGAGGTAGTAACTCACATTTCTGTTCCCCGGTCGTCTTACCCATGGGCCCGCAGGTGCAGAAAGCGTGCAATACCAGAACAAGCGTTCTGCCAGCAGGGCGCACCATAGCCAAAGAACGGATTTTGTGAAGATGTCAAAAAAGGTCCAAGTCATTGTTCTCTCG
The DNA here is from genome assembly GCA_035763445.1 of Candidatus Angelobacter sp. Taxonomy (GTDB): domain Bacteria; phylum Acidobacteriota; class Terriglobia; order Terriglobales; family Acidobacteriaceae; genus Angelobacter. The sequence goes on along the minus strand of DASUBD010000206.1, from coordinate 5,177 downwards.
AGCTCCATGCTCATCATCGTATTTGCTCTTATTGGCGGCCTCGGCGTACATGCTGCCGACAGTAATAACTCCAGCGCAGACAACGCTTACACCCACATGGAGGTGTACAGCGAGGTGCTTCACCGCATACGCACTGAATACGTGGAAGAGCCCAACATGCGCAACGTGACCAACGGCGCGTTGCACGGTTTGCTGGAATCCCTGGACGCCAACTCCAGTTACCTGAGCCCCAGCGAATACAAGCAGTACCAGGCGCTCACCGTAAGCGGCAAGGCTGATATCGGCGCCACCGTCTCCAAGCGCTTTGGATACGCTGCCGTGGTTTCCGTGATTCCCAATGGTCCAGCCGATAAAGCCGGCATCAACAGCGGTGACATCCTTGAGACCGTTGACGGCCAGAGCACGCATGACCTCTCATTGGCGGCCGTCCGCGCCAAGTTGCGTGGGGACCAGGGTTCGCGTCTGGAAGCCACCATCATCCGCACCCGCAAAATCGAACCGCAGAAGATCACCATTGTTCGCGAAGTTGTGAACGCGCCCGCGGTCACTGACCAACTCATGGGCGACGTGGGATACGTCAAGGTGCTGACGCTCAACAAGGGGAAGGCCCAGGAGATCGCGTCGAAGATCAAGGCGCTCCAGGCCAAAGGCGCCAAAAAGATTGTGCTTGATCTGCGTGACGATTCCTCCGGCGATGAAGCTGAAGGCGTGGCTGTAGCCAACCTCTTTATTGGCAACGGACAGATCGCCAGCCTGAAGGGCCAGAAGTATGATCCCCAGACCTTCAACGCTGATCCGCAGAAGAAAATCACTGACCTGCCTCTGGCTGTGCTGGTGAACCGCGGCACGGCTGGTCCGGCAGAGATTGTGGCTGGCGCTGTGGAAGATGACAGTCGTGGCGATGTGGTGGGCAACAAGACGTTCGGCGACGGATCTGTGCAGAAGACGCTTCCCATGGAAGACGGCGCAGCCCTGATCCTCTCCGTAGCCAAGTACTACACGCCAAAAGGCAACGTGATTCAGGACACGGGGATTACTCCCACCGTGCGAGTCGCTTCCGCCGAGGACACGGCCATTATCACTGACGATGATGACAACACGGTGACAAATCCTGACCAGCCGGAAAAAGAAAAGCCCAAAGACGACGATCAGCTCAAGAAAGCCATCGACGTCCTGAAAGCAAAAACAGCGCCGAAATCATAGTTCCTGCCGCCGTTACCTGCTGATCCGGCGGACAATCAATAGCTAGAAAACGCGGTCTTCGGACCGCGTTTTTGTTCTCTTGGCTCATCCCTCCGGCCTGTCTTGCTGCGCTGGATAAACCAAAGCACATGCAAAACACCGCCAAAAATTTTGCCTTTCCCCTTGACCGGCTAAAGTGTATGGAGTATACATACACAATACATTGAATGTTCCTGACCATCCACACCAATGACGATCGGCCCATTTACCAGCAGGTGGTGGATGGCATCAAGGAATTGATTGCCCGTGGAGAACTTGCGGAAGGCACGGCTCTGCCTCCGGTCCGTCAACTGGCTGGGGACCTGGGCGTGAATCTCAATACCATTGCGGCTGCATATCGAGAATTGCAGAAGGATGGACTGATCACGGTCAGGCACGGATCTGGTTCGGTTGTTGCTTCGCGAACAGCCACGGAGCGCGACCAGAACCAGCTCTTGCGCCCCTTGCGGGCAGCGCTGACTGAATTAGTGCTGGCAGGGCTGAAGCCAAGCCGGATCCTGAAGATCGTGATTCAGGAGCTGCGCCTGGTAACGAAAGGAAGCAGATAAATGTCGCCTAACCAGATGCTGCTGCTCATATTCATCTTTTGTGCTGGAAGCCGCATTCGCGGATGCTTCCGCCGCTGGCGGCAGCCGCTGCTCCGGGGGCCGCAGTGGTTTTTCAACGTCCCGGTACAAGATGATTTTTACACTGGCCCGGGGCGAACCCTTCTTCGTTATTACCGGCTCCGCATGCTGCTGCCTGTTGCGTTGGAAGTAGTTCTTGCCGTCGCGATTTTTGTTTCCGGCCGGCTGTTTTATTTTGGCTGGCTGATCCTGGCAATTTCAGCGGCGATTCACCTCAATCATCTTTTCAGCGTGGACCGGTCGGAACGAAAGGCACGCAGCTTCGCCAAGCCGGAATCCGAGCGACCCGTCTGTGCCATGGTCCTTTCACTCACGCCGCGCCGTTTGAGCGATTACAGTAATCGATGGACGGAAGGATTCATCGTCCTCGTTTCTCTGGCTGCCTTTGCCTGGTTGCTGCGATATTACCTTCACTCAACCGGAGCACTCAATTTGCGCATTGTCGTCGGGTGGCCTCTGCTGTTGCTTTACCAGCAACTGGGCTTCCTATTTGTTAAATACGGCATTGTGGCATGGCGGACGCCAATTCCTCAGCCGCAGGCAGAAGAGCATCTGCGGGCACGCGAGGAAGCGAGAAAGCTTCACCTCAAAGTATGCGACTGCTGCCGCATCCTCATCACTGTGGAAATAGCTTTGTTCGCTGCTGTCCTTGCCATCACCCCAGCGCTCCGAATGAAACTGATAAACGGCTATTGGGTAGTGCTGCTGATAGGGGCAGTTGCACTCGCCATTTGGCACGAGAAAGGAAGACTGGCCGTGGTAAAAGCCAATCTTCGTGTCCGGCCCATGAAGATGCCCGCGCTTTCTCAGGTGGAGAGTTCAGGGCGGCTGTTGTGTTACCAGCCCGCGACCCCCATGCTGCTGATCAAAGGCGCTCATGGGTACGCGCTGAACCTGGCCAACAGGCTCACTCAACTTGGCGCGGCCTATCTCGCCGGTCTGATTGCGCTGTTTGCAATCCTGCGAATAGGCCACTAACGAGATAACAACCGACATTACGGCGAAGGAGAAACTCGATGAAAACGAGATGGGAGAGCTTTGTCTTCATTCTGCTCATGCTGCTTCCGGCCGTCTGCCTGCTCAACCCTGGCACGCGGCCCGTTGCTCCCGCCGCCGGAAACACTATCTCTCAACCCTGCTCGTCGGGAACCGTGCCGGAAACGTCATCGCAAACAACGACGAGCCAAAGCGAACATGACAACGCATCCGTCCGACGAAACAGCGTAAAACCGGCAGGCGTTTCGCCCGGCAGCAGGGTTCAAAGCGCAACCGGGAAGATCTCAAAGTGAAGATCCTGCCAAACGAGAGAGGAATCAATATGGCCGAACGCGAAAACACTTCCGGCAGCAAAGTCAGACTATATGTGGCGCTGCTTGTGGGAGCGGCATTGGGAAGATTGCTGGTCACAAGGATGGGCTGGCATCGGCCGGAGCTCATCTCAACCAATGTCAGGCATTTGAATTACGACCTCGAATCCAACCGGCTCGTTTTCGCGATGCTGCTTTGGGTCATCTTCAGCTTGTACTGGGCTATTGCTTCACGGAATTCCGCGGAAACCAGCCACTCGGAGTCGTCGCTGTCAACCTGGTTCCACCAGGTTGTGCTCGGCGGCGCGATGCTGCTGCTTTTCATTCCTGCGACCGGGCTTACAGGATGGTTTCTGCCTCCAAGGTTCCATTCTCTGGTCGCCGCAGGCGCAATTGTTCAGGCTGGATTTCTTCTGCTCGCCGTCTGGGCGCGTCGTCACCTGGGCAGGAATTGGAGTGCGGAAGTCAGGATAGGAGTAGGGCACCAACTGGTGCGCAGCGGACCATACAAATTCCTGCGCCATCCCATTTACACTGCCATGCTGGGGATGTTCCTGGGCACGGCAATTGCGTCCAGCCAGTATCATGCACTGCTTGGAGTGGCCATACTGGTGCTGGCTTACCTGCGCAAAAGCCGGCTGGAAGACCAGATACTCGCGCAGGCATTCTGCAACGAATATCAGGACTACCGCCGCCATACCTGGGCGTTGGTGCCGTTCGTGTTCTGAAACATTTCTGAAGCGGAGCGAGAACAGTATGAAAAGGAGAAGCGGCTGGGTACCGCAATGCCAGAAGCCCAGAGGACCGCTGGGCCGGTTCGTTTTGTGGACTATGAATTCCAGTCACTCCAGGCTTACTGATTGGGGCCTGTCTCATGTCTCCATCGGGAATCGGTACACAATCCTGGATGTCGGTTGCGGCGGCGGAAGGACTGTAAATAAGCTGGCCGCTCTCGCCAGTGAGGGCAAGGTTTACGGTGCTGACTACTCTGCGGAGAGCGTCTCTTTCGCGCGCAAAAAGAACCATGAATCCATCAATACCGGCCGGGTGGAAATTCAGGAAGCCTCCGTTTCTCAGTTGCCGTTTCCAGATAACATGTTCGACCTTGTAACCGCAGTGGAGACACACTTCTGGTGGTCTGACGTGCATGCCGGTATGCACGAGATTCTGCGTGTTCTGAAACCGGGTGGAACGCTGGTGATGGTGGCGGAAATCTATAAGCAGGCCAACAGCAGGAAATCAGAATTTCTGGAGAAGCACATCTCGTTATCAGGAATGAAGCTCCTGACGATCGATGAGCACCGCGAACTGTTTGCTAATGCGGGATACTCAGACATTCAGGTGGCGGCTGAACCCAGTAAAACATGGATTTGCTGCACCGGCCGAAAACCAATGTGAACAGCCCAAAAAGAAATGCAGCAGCCCGTTTAAGAGACTGCTGCGTCGATAGATAGTTTTGGTTTACCGCGACGGTTCCGTTCTTGACGTCATCTTCTGGCTGACCGGACCGGCATCGCCAATTTTCTCCGCCACTGACTTGGCCTGCGTATAAAGGAGCAGGTAGTCGGGGCCGCCGGCCTTCGAGTCCGTGCCGGACATGTTGAAGCCTCCAAACGGGTGCGCTCCCACAATGGCGCCGGTGCACTTGCGGTTGAAATAAAGATTGCCCGTAAAGAACTCGTCGCGTGCCCGCTCCAGCTTCTCACGTGAAGTTGAGTAAACCGCACCGGTCAGGCCGAATTCCGTATTGTTGGCAATCGCCAGCGCGTCATCAAAATTGCGTGCCTTGATCACCGCCAGCACAGGGCCAAATATCTCTTCCTGGGCAATGCGCGCTGTTGGCGGCACATCTGCAATCACCGTTGGCTGGATGAAATATCCATCACCGGCTTCTTTGGCCGGTCCTCCACCGTTAATCACTCGGCCTTCTTTCTTGCCGATCTCGATGTAATTGAGGATGCTCTTGAACGCTTTCTCGCTCACCACGGGACCCATCGGCTTG
>DASUBD010000205.1:0-6762 GCA_035763445.1 Candidatus Angelobacter sp. | reverse complement strand
TCATTCGTAGTGCAGTGCTTCCACCGGGTCCAGTTGAGCTGCGCGAGTGGCCGGCACCGTTCCAAAGATCACTCCAACCAGTATGGCAACGGCGAGAGCGATGATTGCAGATAGTCCTGAAATTGGGATGCGGTATTCAGTGAGGAAGCGCACGGAAAACGGAATGGCCAGCCCAATGATCGTCCCTATGATTCCTCCGGCCAGAGAGATGAGAACGGCCTCGGTGAGGAACTGCAGCAGGATTTCCCGCCGCGTGGCGCCAATGGCTTTGCGAATGCCGATCTCTCTGATCCGCGTACGTACGTTAGCCAGCATGATGTTCATGATTCCCACCCCGCTGACCAGCAAGACCATGAGGGCAACGGTCAGCAGAACCAGAGTGAGTGCGTTGGCTGTTCTCGCGGCCACCACCAGAAAGCCGGTGAGGTTCTCAACGCGATACACAGACTGCGGCCGATGACGTGACTGGATCACCTGCTGGATCATTTGAGTGGCCCGTGGAACATCGCCTGCGTCGGCCGTGGAGAAGAAGAGTTGTTTCACCGCGTCATTGCCTGTGAAATAGCGGCCCACACTGTATGGGATGAGAATGGTGTCTCCGGCAATCTCTGACTGGCCCAGGGTATCGATGCGCTCGCGAAAGGTCCCGACAATTACAAAAGGCAGGCCGCTGATCTTGATCTCTTTGCCAACTGAGGAACTTACGTTGCCATAGACTGTCTGCGCAAACTGCTGCGTCACCACCGCCACTTTGGCGCGCGACATCGCGTCGTCATCATCAAAAAAACGTCCTGCAAGCACCTGCAGATTGCGGACTGTTTCGTACTGTGGTGAGACTCCCAGAACAAGAATGTCGCGCTGCTTTCCATTGCCCACGCTGATCCGGTCGTGCAGTTCCAGCATGGGCGAAGCAGCCTGAATTCCCGGCACCTGCTGCTGAACCGCTTTCATGTCTTCCACAGTCAGGTAATCGCCGCCCGCGCCAAGACTCACAGAAGCATTGCTGCCGCCTTCGTAATAGGCGTAAATCAAATTTGCGCCGATTGACTGGATCTGGTTCATCACATATTGCTTGCCCGTGAGTCCAATCGTGACCACCAGGATGAGAGACGCGGTCCCAATCACCATGCCGATTGCAGTAAGAATGAATCTGACTTTACTGGTTTGAAACGAGTCGAGAGCAATGGCCACTATCTCGCTGAAGACCATTGTCTGTCGAGTGGTTTCCGTTAATGGCCGCGCAGCCATGACTCTATTGTACGTGGCTTGTGGAACTCGGCAGTGGTTACGCTGGACCAGGTGCGGTGAAGAACAGCTCAGGCGATCTTCTTGTGTTGCCGCTCTGTCAGTTCCACTTTGCCTTCATTGAGTGTCAAGGTGAAACTCTTCGAGCATCCGGCACACAGCCAGAAATGCTCAATGCTGCCTTTATCGCGCAGTGGAAAGCCAAAAAATCTCCCGCCATCCAACCGCATCAGCATCTTGGAACACTTGGGATTGGCGCACTTGGAAATCATGAGAGTGGATCTTTCGCCGTACCGGCTAAATCGTTGGACGTTGCCGGACAGGAAAGAGTCGCCCTGAATCGCGAGAAGCACAGCACCTGAGAAAAAATTGCTGTGGGGAAATTGCCCATTCGTGAGGGGTTGCCTCGTATTCTCAATCACTTACGGTGGCCCAGAGAGTGCTTTTAACCTTCCCACATCGCGCCGCCCTGCCTCAGGAGGAGAAGTAGTTGAACGAGGAGAAAACAACTAAGCCTTTGCTGCCGCTGCTGGAGAGCGATAGCATCAGTCCCATCTCCGGCGTGTATCGCTGTGAGCACACTGGCTGCTCTGAAAAAGTTGTCTGGATACGCAGAGGAGAAGTCCTTCCGGGCTGCCTCGCTTGTGGAGAAAAGGCATTTTTCATTTTGGAAGAAGAGGTTCAGCACATTTCTGAGGATCCTGATTTCATAATGGGCTAGAGAGCAACCCTCATCAGCTGCCAGGAATCGAACATGATAACTGGCAACTCGGCTTGCGGTGTATCTGCCCGAAACACACAAGTGCCGAACGGAGGCACATCGAAGGCCGCGGAGAATTCAGTAAAGAGGGGCGGAGTGCCAGCCGCGAGGAGCCGTGGGTAGAACAGTCAAAATGGAGAGTCGAACCTATAAACCTGGCGACCGCGTACCGGCAACTGGAATTTATCGGGTTGAGCACGACCCCCATCGCCTCATGCATGTGGCTACCCTGATGGCGAACACCCGCTTCCCCCTTTGCAGGCGTTGTTCCCGGTCCGTGCGCTTCTTTCTGGTTCGGACCGTAAGAAATTCTCAAGTTCTACCTTTTCGTTCCAACACCTACCTGGAAGATTACACAAGTCCCAGCCCAGAAATTTTACAGGTTGGTTGAACAAAAAGACTCCTGCAAGTCCCCCAAAATTCCTTACTCTCTAAATTGAGTTCACCCAATTACCTTCATTGTTGCTGTTCCTTGAGGAGGTCTTTCGAAACGAGGCGAGGCGGTTATAATGGGCCCCACTCCTTGGGGGGAATTGCATATGAGAAGAATTCTGTTTGCTGCCGTAGCCTTGATATTTTTGCTTGTCGCGGCCGGCGCCTGCTTTGCCGATCTTCAGTACACAGAAGAAAGCAAAATTACCGGCGGAGCTGCAGTCAAGGCCATGAAATTCGCCGGCGTCTTCAGCAAGGATGCCAGGCAAGCGACTCAGGGGAGCACATCCACCATCAGCGTCAAAGGCAACAGGATGCGCCGCGAGACGTCGCTTGGCACCGCCGAAATTTACGATCTCGATGCGCGCAAGATGATCGATATCGATCTCAAACATAAGACCTATTCTGTGCTTACGTTTGATGAACTTCGGGCCCAGATTGAAGAAGCGAAAAGAAAAGCTGCTGAACAGCAGGCCAAATCGCAGAAGAAATCGGATGCCCAGCAGGTAAAGATCACTCCCAAAATCAAGATCACTCCCGGCACCAATACCCGTCAGCTTCTTAATTACAGCGCCAAAGAAATCAATACCCGTGTGGATATGGAAATGGAAGCGCAGGATCCAAAGCACAGCGGCGAAACCGCCAATTCATGGGTGAACTCTGATGCTTACATCGCGCAGGTGAAGGGCCACGACGAGTTGAAACGCTTTTATGCCCGCATGGCAAAGGAATTGAACTGGCTGCCCGGAGAACTCCTCGGCTCCAGCGCTCAGGTCTCGCAACCCATGGTTGAGTACCGCAAGAGCGCGGCCAATCTTAATGGCATGCCTCTGCTTTCCTATGTGAGCGTGGGCTTCGGTCCTAATCCTGGCACTACCAGCCATGCGGCCTCTGCGCAGTCTACTCCCGAAGAAAAGAAGGGCAACATCGTTTCAAAGGGCCTGGGCGGTATGTTCGGCAGAAAGAATAAACAGGAGCAGCAGCAAAACACTTCCAGCGAGCAGGCAGGCGGATCGCTCATGGACATGACGATCGAAGTGAAATCTATTTCCAATGGTTCTCTCGACGCCTCATTGTTTGAAGTTCCTGCAGGTTTCAAACAAGTGCAGGCAAAGAAAGAAATTCGCTGACCCCGCTGCTCTGAACACGCCAAGTTGTGCCACGTGAGCAGATTCCGGAGCACTTCATCTGCTTGCCCGTTACCTCGGGATTAAGAGATGATGGTGATGTCGTGTCGCGATATAGTAGTCCCGGCCGGCCTGCCGTAACCATGAAGCCCAGGTACAAGCTTGCGTTCGCGTTTGTTCTCTTTGTCGGCTTTATTTCGGCTGTAGGCGTCGGATTTGATCGTTTGCTCCTCGAGGAAGGCACCTCTCGACTCGCCGTACTTATCCTCAGCAACCTGCTTACCGGAGTGGTGGCAGGCGCGTTCTTTTTGCAGACCAAGATCCGTGCTCAGGAGCGGCAGAAGTTGCTGGAAGAGCGTTTGCAGAAGGTCGCGGAGATGAACCACCACATCCGCAACGCTCTGCAAGTTATGGCGTTCTATCGGCACCAGATCAGCGATCCTGAAACCGGAAATCTGCTTCAGAAATCAATCGAGCGGATTGAATGGACTCTCGAAGAGGTCCTGCCTCGCGGATGGGACATTCATAGCGCGCTCGCGCGTGCCCGGGCGGGGCAGAGTTACACGTTTCCTGGTCAGTAACCAGTTCACGCGCCGTTTAGGAGGTTCTCTGGTGGACCAGATATTCAACCGTCCGGCGCAGATCATCGGCGCTGGCGGAATTGTTGATCAGCGCATCGGCCAGCTCGGCATGCTCTACTGGTGCACTGTACAACACCAGTACACGGGTCAAGGGGTTGGCCTCCTTTGCTGCCGCCGCCAGGCCGTTCCTTTGCTGCTGCGGGATGTCATGACCCAACACAACCACATCGTAGCTCCCGGTTTTAATTGCACGCAGGCCTTCGTCAAAATTTTGAGCGGGCTTAACCCCATGTCCGGCCCTGCTCAAGCCGCGCTGCCTGCGCTCCAGCGACTCATATACATACTCAACCAATAAGATTTGTGCCACCGCATCCTCCCCGAAGTAATAAGACAAACTGGAGAGGGAATCAGCACCGGGAGGGAAAGGAAGATGAGCAAATGCGCTGGAGAAAGCCTGTCTGCGAGCAGCCGGAAGCGCGACTATAGATCCATGGAACGGATTCCCAGGCCTGCAACCATATCCTGCACCCCACCATCGCGGCCAGCCAGCTTACAAAAATCACCAGAAGACAAGCTGCCCATTCCAGTCGCGGCGCTATCGGGTCCAGATTAACGCTCGGCGCGACCAGAATCGATGCAATAAGAATGGCCAGGAAGATGATGACTGTTTTAACAAGAAACTGTCGCACAGCGACACTATATTACTATAGGAATTCACTTCCGTATTGTTGCCTGTTCACCGTAAGCAACTTTATACTTGTCGGTTTGTCTGATTCCGTGGAGCACAAATGAAAACCGTATCGCTGGAACACGAGCTGAATCCCTGGGAGGCCCAGGCAGCTCGTTTTGATTATGCCGCCCAGAAGCTCAACCTTGATGAGGGCCTCTGGAAAATCCTTCGTTATCCTAACCGCGAAATTATCGTTCACATCCCGGTCGCAATGGACGATGGCCGCCTGGAAGTCTACACTGGGTTTCGTGTACAGCACTCCATCGCTCGTGGTCCCGCCAAAGGCGGCGTGCGTTACTCGCCTGACGTCACTCTCGATGAGGTACGCGCCCTGGCCAGTTGGATGACGTGGAAATGCGCAGTCGTTAATATTCCTTTCGGTGGCGCGAAGGGCGGCATTATTGTTGATCCGAAAAAACTTACCATTACTGAACTGGAAAGGCTCACACGGCGGTATACCGCTGAGCTGATTGAATTTCTTGGTCCCGAAAAAGACGTACCCGCTCCGGACATGAATACCAATGAACAGACCATGGCCTGGATGATGGATACGTTTTCCATGCACATGCGCCAGACGGTAACGGCGGTGGTCACAGGCAAGCCAATCAATATTGGCGGATCTCGCGGGCGTCGTGAGGCCACTGGGCGTGGCGTCATGATCAACTGTGACGAGGCCATCCGCAAATTCAACATGTCGCGTGAAAACTGCCGCGTCATTGTTCAGGGATTTGGCAACGTAGGTTCGAATGCGGCCAAACTCATGTCTGACGCTGGTTACAGGGTCATCGGAATAGCTGAATACAACGGTGGGCTGTATAACTCAAAGGGCATTAACATTGACGCGCTGCTTGAGTTCCGTGACCGCAATAAGGGAATCGTTGGCTTCAATGGCGCAGAAGCTGCCGATTCGAGGGAACTGCTGGTAACGGATTGCGACATCCTCATTCCCGCAGCCACTGAAAACGTAATCACCAGCCAGAATGCCGCCAGTATCAAGGCGAAGATCATCTGCGAAGGCGCCAACGGTCCCACCACAGCAGCGGCGGACGAGATCCTGGCCGACAAGAAAGTCTTTGTCATTCCGGACATCCTCGCCAATGCCGGCGGCGTGACTGCCTCCTATTTTGAATGGGTACAGGACCGCCAGGGCTATTTCTGGAAAGAGTCGGCTGTGAACGAGCAGCTCGAATTCATCCTGAAGGAGGCCTTTGAGAGCGTGGTCCATTTCTCTGACACGCATCAGGTCAACAATCGCATTGCCGCGTACATGCTGGCAATCAGCCGCGTTGCTCACACCATCCGGCTGCGCGGCATTTACGCATAAGCTCATTAGGATTGATAGGTAGGCGGCGGGGTCATACCCGCCGTCCTTCCACACCGTCTGTCCTGCGGCTTCACAACTGTTCCTCTGTTGCGCACATCCCGAATTCGCCGCAATGCGTCCTGGTTTCGTGCGACTGTCAGGTGGGATGCTTGCGCAAGTGGATGCTTGCTAAGGACTAAAAAAGGCCGCCTTCTTCAGCGGCCCCTTACTGCGAAAATTCAAAACCTAGCGACGGCGGCTCTTTTTCTTGCTCCCGCCCTTCTTCTTGCTGCTGCTCTTCTTCTTGGCCGCTTTTTTGGCTGGCTTCTTGCTTTTCTTCTTGGCGCTCTTCTTCTTGCCGGCTGATTTCTTTTTAGCGGCCTTCTTCTTCTTCGCCGCTTTCTTGGCAGGACGAGGCCGGGATGGCGCTCTGCGAGCGGGCACCGGTTCCTCGGCTCCCTCGGATGCACCTTCGCCTGCACCCTCGTCCGCTCCGCCGCCTCCACCTTCCATTCCGATGGATTCTTCTTCCTCTTCTTCGTAGTCCTCTTCTATGGAACCGCCGCCGAAACCGCTTGCGTCGC
>DASUBD010000204.1:0-6002 GCA_035763445.1 Candidatus Angelobacter sp. | reverse complement strand
TTCCGCATTTCATTTCTAATCGCTCCCATTGGATTGTTCCATGACGGTTCCACACGTTCAGGTGAGTGTCACGTTCTGGGTTATTTTTAACGCCGGCATTCTGGTGCTGCTGCTGCTGGATCTCGCGGTGTTTAACCGCGGCGGGCGCGTTATTGGTTTCAAGCAGGCACTGGTCAGCACTTTCTGCTGGATCGCGCTGGCTCTCGGCTTTGCCGGCTTCGTTCACTACTGGATGGGAGCAGGGAAGGCGCTGGAGTTTGTTACCGGCTACCTCATAGAAGAGTCCCTCAGTGTTGATAATTTGTTTGTCTTCATCCTGCTTTTTCAATACTTCAAAGTTCCGGCCGAGCAGGAACGCACGGTGCTGTTCTGGGGCATTATCGGTGCGCTTGTTATGCGCGGTATCTTCATCCTTGCCGGTGTGGCTCTGATCAGGCGCTTCCATTGGATCATTTATCTTTTCGGCGTCTTTCTCGTTTACACCGGCTTCAAACTTCTGGGCGAGGGTGACAAGGAGCAGGTAGACCCTTCAAAGAACGTCGTCCTTAAGCTTGTGCGAAGATTCATTCCCATCACGCACGAGTATGCGGGACACAGCTTCTTTGTTCGTCGGGAGGGAAAAAGCTTTGCAACGCCGCTTTTCATCGTCCTGCTTGTGGTGGAAACTACTGACATTCTCTTCGCCACCGATTCCATTCCTGCCATCCTGGCCATCAGCCATGATCCATTCATTGTTTACACGTCCAACGTCTTCGCCATTCTTGGTCTGCGCTCCATCTTCTTTGCCCTTTCAGGATTGATGAAGCTGTTCCACTACCTCAACTATGGTTTGGCGGTGGTACTGATGTTTATCGGGGCGAAGATGCTGATTTCAGCCAAATATCAGCTCCCAACGTGGGCTGCGCTGCTCGTAATCGCTGTCGTGCTCGCGATATCAGTTCTGGCTTCAGTGTTGTTTCCCAAGACAGAGGATCGCCCAGCGTAAGTTGCAGGTTCACGGCGTACCCTGACAAGCGTTGTAACCAGCCAGTTCGTAGCTGCCGCGGGAACGCCAGGCCTGAAATCAGGCATCTATCGCCCAGCCCGCGCTCACAGTTCATGGCAAAATTCAAGTGTGCTCGTCACTGCGATTTGATTCTCTCGGTGGGACGATATAGATGGTGAATCAGGTCCCATGCCGATCTATCCAAAGAACATGCTGTTCACGTCGGAGTCCGTGACAGAGGGGCACCCGGATAAGTTCTGTGACCAGGTCTCCGATGCGGTGCTGGATGAATGTCTGAAGCTTGATCCGGCCTCTCATGTTGCGTGTAACACCTATGTCACCATGGGATTGGTCATCGCCGGCGGCGAAGTCACAAGCAAGGCCGAAATTGACATGAATGAATTGGTGCGACGAGTCGGGAATGAGATCGGCTATACCTCACCCGCTTACGGACTTGATGTGAATACCTGCACAATCATCAAGGCCATCCATCCGCAATCACCAGACATCGATCTGGGTGTTTCACGAACAGAAGGGGAGATGGGAGCCGGGGACCAGGGACTCATGTTCGGCTTCGCCTGCCGGCAGACTCCAGAACTGATGCCGCTGCCCATTCAGCTGGCGCATCGCCTGGCCATGAAGCTGGCGGAGGTCCGCAAAAGCAAAACGCTGCCTTACCTGGGGCCTGATGGGAAGACGCAGGTTACAGTGGAGTATCGAGAGGGCAAGCCGGTTCGAGTGGATTATGTAGTCATTGCCGCCCAGCACACTGATGAGGTGCTTACCGCGGACCGCAGATTCATGAGGGACGAGGCACGGCAGGAGATCATTTCCACGGTGGTGCTGCCCGTTCTGGGCGATTTGGTGGATGCCAAAACAAGGTTTACAGTGAACGGAACAGGCAAATTCCTGATTGGCGGGCCGCAGGCGGACAGCGGAATGACAGGCCGCAAAAACATTGTGGATACCTATGGCGGCTGGGCCATGCACGGCGGCGGCGCCCTGAGCGGCAAGGATCCAACCAAGGTGGACCGTTCTGCGGGGTACATGACCCGCTACATCGCCAAGAACATTGTTGCCGCGGGACTGGCAGACGAGTGCCTTGTCCAGACCGGATATTGCATCGGCGTGGCTGAACCGGTGTCACTGATGGTGAACACATTCTCGACCGGGAAGATTTCCGACGACTCACTTTGTAACCTGGTCCGCCGGGTATTCCCGCTGACGCCAAAAGGAATGATCGATCACCTCGACCTTTTGCGGCCGATCTATCGTAAAGCCGCTGCCTACGGCCACTTCGGTCGCAACGACGTGGAGTTTGCGTGGGAACGTACCGATGCCACGGATGAGCTGCTGGCAAAAGCAAAACAGGCTGCAGCTTAGGAATTCGTAGATGAAGTCCAGATCGTCAAAGCCGGTTCTCGCTGATGAGAAAACTGTAAAGCGGGGAACTGCCCTGGAGAGAGTCACCTTCCCCGTGGTGGCAGTGGGCGCCTCGGCTGGAGGGCTGGACGCCTTCATAGAGTTTTTCCGCTCACTGCCAAGTGATACGGGCATGGCTTTTGTCGTGATACAGCACCTGGAGCCGAGTCATCAGAGTCTGCTTACCGAGATCATTTCCAAAACGACAAGAATGCCGGTGGAAGAAGTAAAAACGAGCAACAAAATACAGCCGAACTGCGTTTACGTAATACCGCCGAATACGCTGATGGCGATCAAAAGAGGCGTCTTCAAGCTTACAAAACGCAGCGGGGAACCGGGAGAACATTTGTCCGTTAATTTCTTCATGCATTCCCTGGCTGAAGAACGAAGGGAGGCTGCCATTGGCATTGTGCTCTCGGGCACGGGCACGGACGGCACTCTGGGCATGGAAGAGATCAAGGCACAGGGAGGAATTACGCTTGCCCAGGATCCTGCATCGGCAAAATATCAAAGCATGCCGCGGAGCGCTATTGACTCCGGCTGTGTAGACTTCATCGTGAGCCCCCAGGGCATGGCAAACGAACTGCGCCGTATTGTCAGCTACCCATCTGTAAGCCAGCCGACAGATGCGCAGCGGATTGAAGCTTCTCTGGCTCTCGATCAAAGCTTTAACAAAATTGTCAGGGTTCTGCGGCAATTCAGTGGCGTTGATTTTAGTTTGTACAGACCGGCCACCATTTATCGCCGTGCCATGCGGCGCATGGCGCTCGCCAAACTGAGCTCACTCCGCCAATATGTCGCGTACCTGAACCAGCATCCCGTGGAAGCGCGGAAACTCTACCAGGAAGTATTGATACCGGTAACCAGTTTTTTCCGCGATCCCAAAGCTTTCGAGGCGTTGAAGCGCAAAGTTTATCCCGCGATTGTCGAGGACAAGTCGAACAAAGGGACGATCAAAATGTGGTCGGCCGGCTGCTCCACAGGTGAGGAGGCTTACTCTCTGGCGATCACGCTGCTTGAGTCCCTTGGCAACCGCGCCGCGAGCTTCCAGGTACAGATCTTTGGAACCGATGTGAACGAAAAGGCTATTCAACAGGCGCGGGCTGCCATCTATCCGGAAAATATCACCGAAGCGGTGTCACCGGAGCGCCTGCGGCGTTTCTTCACAAAGGTTGAGGGCGGTTATCGCGTGAACAAGATGGTTCGCGACATGTGTATCTTTGTCCGGCACAATCTGATCTCCGATCCCCCGTTCTCGCAGATGAACCTGGTGTCCTGCCGCAACGTGCTCATTTACATGCAGCCAGCTTTGCATAAGAAAATCCTGCCAATGCTGCATTACGCGCTCAAGCCATCCGGCTTTCTGTTACTTGGCCGGGCAGAGACCACCTCCACGATTCCGGACTTGTTTTCACCCGTGTACAAGAACCACAAGATTTTTTCAAAGAGACCGTCTGTTTCCAGGCTGCATTACCAGCTTTTCCAGGGTACCTTTCCACCGCGGGCGACGCTTGCGCGTAAAGCCGAGGAGCCGGCCGGCGAACGCGCGCTCAATATTCAAGCAGAGGCAGACCGCGTGATCCTCCAGAAATATGCGCCGGTGGGAGTGGTGGTAAACGATGCCATGGAAGTGGTCCAGTTCCGCGGGCGATTGTCACCCTATCTGGAGCCTGCTCCAGGGGTGGCCAGCCTCAACGTGTTGAAGCTGGCGCGAAATGGGTTGCCGATTGAGCTGCGTGTGCTGATCAACGCTGCGCGGAAAAAGAACGCTTCCGTGATCAAAAACGACGTCCTGTTCTCCAGCAACGGATACAGGAGAATGCTTAACCTCTCCGTGATACCTCTGGGAAATAAAAAGCTGTCCAACGCGGAGCGCTACCTTCTGATTCTGTTTGAAGACGTTACTGAAAACAGGACAATGGAAAGCGGGCAACTCTGGCGTCGAGGCACGAAGGGCCCAGCCAAAACTGAAATAAAAATGTTGAACCGGAAACTTGCCGATGCACAGGAGGCCTTGCGGGCCGCTTTCGAATCAGAGGAGGCCACCCGCCAGGAATTTCAGACGGCCAACGAGGAATTACTTTCAGCCAATGAGGAACTGCAAAGCACAAACGAGGAGTTGGAAACGTCAAAGGAAGAACTGCAGGCTGCCAACGAAGAGCTGAACACGATTAACGAGGAACTTCGGCACAAGAACAATGAACTTAATGAGGTCAATAGCGATCTCTCGAATTTCCTCAGTAGTACACGAATCGCCACCGTTATGCTGGATCGCGGTTTCCGCATCCGGCGGTTCACGCCGGATGCAAGCAAGCTATTAAAGATCACGCCGTCTGACGTTGGACGGCCAGCCCTCGATTTGAGGCTTCAGATCAATGTGCCCGACCTGGGAACGCTCATGCGGCAGGTGCTGGAAAGCCTTCAGCCCTGGGAGCAGGAGGTGCGCGACCAGGAAGGCCATTGGCACTCATTGCACATCCTTCCTTACAAGACGCTCGACAACAAAATTGACGGTGTAGTGCTGGTACTTCAGGACATAGACGTGATCAAGACGGCAAGTGAGCAACTGCGGAAATCAACCGAATTTTTCCGCGGCATCATGAACACCGTAAGGGAGCCGCTGCTGGTGCTCAATTCCAGTCTCAACATCGTTGCCGTGAACGAATCCTTTCTTCAGATGTTCGGCTGCACACTTGAAGAGACATTAAACAATAGTTTCTATCAGATTGCACATGGTCAATGGAACATTCCCAAATTCCGCGAACTCCTGGAGCAGGTTTTGCCCAAACAGCAGGCTGTCACGGATTTTGAGGTGATGCAGGAGTTCGAAAACCTGGGCCAGAGAACCATGCTCGTAAACGCCAATGTTCTCCCCCAGGCTGATCACTGGGACCGGATGATACTTCTGGCCGTTGAAGACGTCACGGAGCATGGTCCGGTAAAGTCTGTTCTGCAAGCCAGCGGATCATAAGTCACCCTGGCTTTACGCATGAAAACAAAATGAAGCCTGCACCTTGCCTCTAATTCGGCAATGCCTGCGGTTGTATTGACATCAACATCGCCACCTGTGCTGGCGATAGCTGGTCAGACTGCCGGAAATGCGGAAACACCGGGCGCTTCTTGAGTTGCGGCGGAACTTCGGCTTCAGGCTGCAGCAGGTTCAGCTCAGTTAATCCCCAGTAGCGGGTCTGGGCGCCATCAAGTGTCTGGTTCAGATAGGTAGGTTCGTGTTCCTGGGAAAGAGAAAGCGCTTTTTCGTACGCGTCTTCCTGGCAATCGGCAAAAATGACCCGCGTCTTGCGATGGATCACGTTTCTGATGTTCCCATCAAGAATTAGCTCTTCAACAAGTTCCGCAATATACCACCGAGCCGTTTCAGGGGAGTCGGCCATGTCTTTCCTTTCCAGTCGTTTGCCGGGAACCAGGCCGCTTCTCCGGTTCGCCAATGGCAGGTTTTGAACTCCGTTTACCACTGTGCTTTCCCGGAGAAAATCCCTCTGCCATATAAGTGTAAGGTTGGTGCCCGGGAAATATGCCCGAATGAAGATTTTTTCACGGTTCAAGATTAACGATCTTAATTTCAGGCAGATGTTCA
>DASUBD010000203.1:0-10164 GCA_035763445.1 Candidatus Angelobacter sp. | reverse complement strand
ATTGAAACGCTTGCTGCCAATGTTCCCGGCATTACAAAGGTCAAATTCCTGGTGGAAGGCAAAGAGCGGCAGACGCTCGCGGGGCACGTGGATCTCATGAACTTTTATCAGCTCAACGAGGTGCATGAACTGGCAAAGGAGTTTGAGTGATGCCGCCGGTGATTGGAGTATTTGATTCTGGCTTTGGCGGCCTGACCGTACTGCGAGAGCTGCGTAAGGTGCTGCCAAACGCAGACTATCTCTACTTTGGCGACACTGCACACCTGCCCTATGGCGCAAAGTCCGTGCGAACCGTGGCCAAGTACGCCATTGCCAGCGCCCACTTTCTGGAACAACACGGCATCGGCATGCTCGTAGTCGCCTGCAACACGGCAACCGCTCTCGCCCTCGATGATATCCGTGCTGCGGTAAGAGTGCCTGTAGTTGGAGTTGTTGAGCCCGGCGCGCAACGTGCATCACAGATATCCAAGACTCGACGCGCTGCAGTCATCGCGACAGAAGCCACAGTTTCCAGCCATGCTTACCGCCGCGCCCTTGAAAACTTTGGTGTGCAGGCAACAGAAAAAGCGTGTCCACTGCTTGTGCCACTGGTGGAGGAAGGCTGGGTGGAACATCCGGTAACGGAACAGGTGGCGCACATTTACATCGACGAAATTTTTCATGACGGCGCGCGCAATGCTGACGTCCTGGTGCTGGGATGCACGCACTACCCGCTGCTTCGTCCGTTACTGCGCCGGGTGGCTCCGCCACAGGTTGAAATTGTCGATTCGGCGGAATCCACCGCTGCCAAAGTGCTGGAGCTGATCGGCGCGTCCGGCAGCCATGAGCATCAAGGAAGCCTGCGCTGTTATGCTACTGATTCAGTAGAAAAGTTCCGCCGTCTGGGTGAGAAATTCCTCGGTTGTCCAATAGAGAGCATCGAGCTGATTGACATTGAAAAATAGCAAAGACCTCGTGTTTCGCTCTGATAATCGCGCACCTGACCAGATGCGCCCGGTGAATATTGTTCCTAACTTCATAGCCATGGCAGAAGGCTCGGCCCTGATTGAGGTTGGCAGCACTCGCGTTATCTGCACTGCCTCTGTGGAAGAGACCGTGCCCGCGTTTATGAAAGGCTCGGGCAAGGGTTGGGTGACGGCCGAATACAGCATGCTGCCCCGCTCCACGCTCACTCGCACCCCGCGGGAAGCCAGCCGTGGCCGGCAGGGGGGCCGCACCCACGAAATACAGCGACTGATCGGCCGTGCCCTGCGCGCGGCGGTGGACCTCAGCCAACTGGGCGAACGAACTGTCACGCTGGATTGTGATGTGATCCAGGCTGATGGCGGCACCAGAACCGCCTCCATCACCGGAGCTTTTGTCGCGCTCGGGCTGGCGCTGGGAAAGCTGGTGGAGGCTGGGACGCTGCGCAAGGCGCCTGTTCGCGATTTTGTGGGCGCCGTGAGCGTGGGGATTGTAGAGGGCTCAATTCTTCTGGATTTATGCTACGAAGAAGATTCGCGGGCAGAAGTGGACCTGAACTTTGTTATGACCGGCGCGCACAAAATTGTGGAAATTCAGGCCACGGCGGAACAACATCCGTTCGACGAAAACCAGCTGAAGACGATGATGGAAATGGCCGGACGCGGGGTGGACTCGCTGATTGCCATGCAGAAAGCGATTCTTTCAACTCTGGTGTAAATAGTCCGCCATTTGCGCAAACAAATGAATTAAGGCTCTTCGACGAAGTCCTCATCGTCAAAAATGTACGGAGCGGTACGGATAAGTTTGAAGCGCACTCGCATATCGCATTGATCGCAGGGTGGAAAGGCATCCCCGCGATGCATAACCACTTCATGCGGCTCACGATGGGCGCGATCATGAATCACTTCGTAAATACCGGTCTCCGGCACCGAACTGCCCGGTAAAAACATCTTGCCGTGTCCGCGTTTTGAATGGAACTTGCTGGGACCTCCGCCAGGGTTCTTAGCCAGAAGTATCCAATGACCGGATCGATGGGTTAGTTTTCGGTTTATTCGCATCGCTTTCACTTGGCCCGAAATTTTATACCGCCTATTTTTCCGTATGCAAGAGAAGCTGCAAACTTCGCACAAGGGTTGATTTAGTACAATGGTCCGTGGTCGGTCCCTTGCCCCTGAAGCATATACTTTTGGGCCATTCAGCATCTTACTCTCTGGCATCTTGCGCCAGTTATCTTGAGCCCGCACACCGTTCCGGGCAAACAACATTGGAGGACAAAGCTGTGAAGATTACTCCCGGGAAACTTGCTGGAATGAAGCGCGTCTCTGACAGCCGGGGCGTGATTGCCGCCGCTGCCATGGACCAGCGCGGGTCGCTGCAAAAGGCGCTCGCCAAGGAAAAAGGCAGCGAGATTACTGACGCCATGATGGAAGAATTCAAAACCATTGTAAGTGAAGTGCTGACGCCGCACGCCAGCGCCATTCTGCTGGATCCTGAATGGGGACTTCCCGCGGCCCGTCGCCGTGCCAAAAATGCCGGCTTGCTCCTGGCCTACGAAAAAACCGGATATGACAAGACCGGTCCCGGCCGTCTGCCTGATCTGCTGGACAACTGGTCCACGCAACGACTCAAAGGCGCAGGCGCGGACTGCGTGAAAGTGCTGCTCTATTACACGCCTGCTGATGGGCCGGCCATCAATGACAAGAAACACGCATGGGTGGAGCGCATTGGCGACGAATGCCGCGCCAATGACATTCCCTTCTTTTTGGAATTTGTCTCGTATGAAGAAGGCGTGGACGAGAAGGGCTTTGATTTCGCCAAAAAGAAACCGGAAATGGTGATCGGCTCCATGGCCGAGTTCACCAAAGAAAAATACGGCGTGGACGTACTGAAAGTGGAAGTTCCGGTCAACATGAAATTTGTTGAGGGCGCGAAAGCATTTGGAGCTCAGAAGGCTTATTCCAAACAGGAAGCCATGGAACACTTCCGCAAGGCCGCTGCCGTGACCACCAAGCCCTTTATCTATCTCTCAGCCGGCGTAAGCAACGCCGAGTTCAACGAGTCCCTGGCGCTGGCTGCTGAGGCCGGCGTGAAATTCAACGGCGTGTTGTGCGGACGCGCCACATGGAAAGATGGAATCCCCGTGTACGCCAAGCAGGGACCGGATGCATTCAGGAAGTGGCTGCAAAATGAAGGCGTTCAGAACATCAGCAACGTGAATGAGCGTTTGAAAGCCGCGACGCCATGGTTCTCACTGTATGAAGTCCGCCAGCCGGCGATGGCGGGAGATTAGGGACAGACGAGACTCAACTACTACTTGAAAGCGGGGCCGAACGGCTCCGCTTTTGCTTTGTTGAAAAACAGAATCTTCCGCTGTCATGCAGGAGATATCAGTTAAGCCACCATCCCGCGTGACACACTTTGTATTATTTTGGGAATACAAGCAAGTTTTGCTTCTCGATCTGCTCCAGTGCATCGCCAGCCTGCTATCCTTGCTGCAGAGGTTGGAAGAAGAATGGCCAATAACCCTCTGCAAGCAATTGAGCATGTTGTTGTGCTCATGATGGAAAACCGCTCATTTGATAATCTCCTCGGCTGGTTGTACGACCCCCAAAATCCTTCCCCTTTTAATCAGATCCCACCAGCTAATTTTGACGGTGTGTATGGCAAAAATCTTACTAATCCCGATTTGAACGGCAAGAACATACCGGTCGGGAAAGGCTATGTGCCAACCAATCCAAATCCCGATCCCGGTGAACCCTACCAGGATGTGTATTGCCAGGTGTTCGCTCAAAAACAGGTACCGCCGCTGGGCAGCGTACCTACTGAACCGACTGGCGCGAACATGCAGGGATTCATTTACAACTACGCGGCACAAAAAGAAGTCCAGACAAAAAGAATTGACCCCAGCCTGATCATGAACTGCTTCACTCCTGTAACCGTTCCGGTGCTTTCAAGTCTGGCCTACTATTACGGCGTTTGCGATCACTGGCATGCATCCATTCCTACGCAGACGCTGTGTAACAGGTCTTACGTGCACGCCGGAACGTCTTCCGGATATGTGAATAACGAGGGCGGGGACGGCATTCTGCTTCTGAATGACACCACCACAATCTTCAATCTGCTGGAACAAGCGGGGGAGCGCTGGAAGATTTACTGCAATAGCTGGCTTATTACCAGCCTTGCCCTTCTAACGCAGAAAAAACTTTGGGAGTACTTCTTCACCGGAAACCACTTCGAGCACTTGAATGACTTCCTCTCCGCGGCAAAGCAGAAAGGCGGACTGCCGAAATATTCCTTTATTGAACCAATCTACATTGATTCCCTCGTCTGGGGCGCCGAGAATGACATGCATCCGGAGGCGAACCCGTTTGAACTTTACGGCCCTTCCAATGTGGAGCAGGGGGAGAAGTTGCTCTACACCGTGTATCAAGCTGTCCGAAACAGCCCTGACTGGGACAGCACGCTGTTGATCATTTTGTTCGATGAACACGGCGGCTGCTATGACCACGTGGTTCCTCCGTCAGCAGCCAACTCAAACGGATGCAATCTTGCCGTCTCTCCCGATGGCAAAGTCATACCGCCCAAACAATCAGGCGGGAGCGGGTTCAAGTTTGACCGGCTGGGCCTTCGAGTACCGGCGATCATCGTCTCGGCTTACACGCCAGCGCAAACCATCCTCAACAACTGTTTCGACCATACCAGTGTGCTGAGCACGATCGTGAATACGTTCTCGCTGCCCAAAGGCCAACTGGGGCAGCGGCAGGCCATTGCACCGGACGTGAGCGCGGCGCTGACTCTGGATCATCCAAGGACGGATTTTCCGGCCATCAAACAGCCTGTTTCAGAGGACAGCTTTCCCGGACACCTCGTCCATGCCGCCAAGAGTCTGTTGCAGGCAAAATCGAAGCCACTATCCGATTTACAAAAGAAAATTCTTTACGGCGCTGCACGCATGATCCAGGCGGAGGAAATGCGCACAGACGCAGCGGCCAAAGCGGCAGCCCCGGCAGTCCAGGCACAAGTGGCCTCCATCACCAATGCACTTGAGGCCGACGCTTTCCTGATGAAGCAGGAAGCCGAATTGCTTGCGCGCAAGTTATGAAGCAGCATTCTCTTGCTGTTTCCTGCATCACATTTAGCTGTTCACATTCCGGAGGGGAGAGACTCTATGGCAATGAATTGGATCAAAGACATTGACACTGGCCTGAACAAAGCCAAAGCGGAACACAAACCCATTTTGGTGGACTTCAGCGCGGCACCGGCTTGAGGAGCATGCGCTCGGCTGGAAGCCGAGTCATACGGCGATGCACAGCTCGCCTCGTTCATCGAACAATACTTCGTTCCCATTGGCGTTCATATCAAGGAGAATCCTGCTGGATTCGGGCGCTTTGAATCGGTTTGGACACCGACAGTTATTATTCTCGACGAAAATGGAAAAGAGCGATTCCGCATTGAGGGCTATTTGCCGAAAGACGAGTTCACTGCACAGCTCCTGATGGGACTGGCGCGTGTGTCCGTCATGAAAAAGAAATGGGCGGATGCGGAAAAAGTTTACCAGGAAATTCTGAACAAACATCCGAAAACCACCGTTGCGCCCGCTGCTGTCTACTGGCTCGGAGTATCCAAATATCAGCGGACCCACGATCACCACGAACTGGGCAAAGTGGTAACCGAGCTCAAGCAGCGCTATCCGGATAGTCCCTGGAATCAGCGCGCAATACCATGGGCGGCGTGATCTAAGCCAGACCTTGAAAAAGAGATGAATGAAAGCCGAAGGATACGGAACGGCACAGCTAAATTCACTGTGCCGTTCGTCTTTTGAAGAAAAAGTTCAATCCCTGTGGTTTTCTGATTTTGGCGATTCCACGTACACCAGTGAGATCAGACTTCCTTTGCCGTTTGGCTCAACGGCTACCACATGCATTTTTTCTTTCCTACCTGCCTCAAAGGTGTAGCCGCCTTCCGCAGGGTGATCATTTTCACAATTGACGTTATCTTTGGATTCGCCAGAGACATATTTTCCGCAATCGACTACTTTTCCATAGTGTGACAACGGCTTGTGATAATACTTTGCCACTTTTGCCGGTGAGTCATCCGACTGCAGCTTCAGGACAACCAGCTTGAACCCTGATCCGCCTCCCCACATTCCCATGTGCAGCGCAGAGCTGTCGTGATCATTTTCCTTGTAGCGCTTTGATCCTGGATAGACGGGCAAGCCCAAGTCCTGTTCGGTGGCATCTGCGCTGAGGACGAAGCCGATACTCTTGCTGGACGCTTCATGTTTTTCCGTTGTTTTGTCCTGGGCTGACATCACGGTCACACTGATTCCCAGCAGGCACACAGCTATGCATCCCAGCTTTGCGGTATGAGCTAAATGGAATTTTTTCATCAGTTCTCTCCTGGTTGAGCGGCTTCTCAGGTCTATACGCATGGGAATGACCGGCAGTTGCAACAATCTTCGGGTTTAGCCGTGAAAGCCCACAACCCTTGAAAGCACAACGGAGTACAGAGCGCGACCGGAAAGCGATTCACCCCTTTTGACCAGTGTGGCTGCTTGAATCTCAGGCTTTCGCGACCAGAGGTTGATTGGTAATGCTCCGCTTCACATTTTCAGCCTGCAACAAATGCCGCCGCTGGTGAGCCAGCATCCACGGAATGGGAGCGGCGAGGCGAAGACGCGGAAGTCCTGGAAATAGGGATTCAACCTTGATCTTGTTCTGGTCGAGTCCTTCAGAATCCTGAATCAGCTTCTGCCAGCCATCCTGGAATCTCATGAACTCTGCCATGAGTTCAGCCGAGGCGGTCTGCTCCGCATGGGGGGCTATGTTCCTGGGCGCGCGAAGCCTGAATTTGGGTGGCGGCTCAGCGATCCACATCAGCAGTTTGCCCAATGGGCCTGGAGAGAACGGTCCCGTGCTCGTCACATTT
This sequence comes from Candidatus Angelobacter sp., assembly GCA_035763445.1. Taxonomy (GTDB): domain Bacteria; phylum Acidobacteriota; class Terriglobia; order Terriglobales; family Acidobacteriaceae; genus Angelobacter. The sequence continues at coordinate 3,273 of DASUBD010000203.1, read as the reverse complement.
TCTCTTCTGCCTGTTTCAATCGCCGAGGCAATTTTGGGCTGGACCGTGGCCGCAGTGAGGTTCAAGTGTTCCAGGCATTCGGCGATTGACCACTTTGTGTGATCAGGCTTTAGTGCGAATTGGTCTGGCGTAAGATCGCCAACGAGTTGCTGCGCCCGCGTGCGGATGGCATCTACTTGCCCGGTAAGCTCGTCGACAATCATAGGAATCCTTCACTTCGCTCGGGATTTCAGAAATAGCTTCGAAAAAATGCTTACTCCCACTCGATGGTTCCCGGCGGTTTCGAGGTCACATCGTACACCACACGATTAATTCCGCGGACTTCATTCACGATACGGCTGGAGACGCGTTTCAGAACTTCGTACGGGAGCGGGACCCAGTCGGCGGTCATGCCGTCTTCAGAGTGCACGGCGCGGATGGCGCAGGTATAGGCATAAGTCCGCTGGTCCCCCATCACACCCACGGACATTACCGGCAGCAGCACGGCGAACGATTGCCAGATCTGGGTGTAGAGTCCGGCGCGACGGATTTCATTCACCACAATGTCATCGGCATCCTGCAAAAGCGCGATCCGTTCCGGAGTAATTTCCCCCAGAATGCGCACGGCGAGTCCGGGACCGGGAAAAGGCTGGCGCTGGAGAATCTCTTCCGGCATACCGAGTTCGCGGCCAATGCGGCGGACTTCATCCTTAAACAAATCCTTTAAGGGCTCAATCAGCTTGAGCTTCATCTTCTCCGGCAACCCGCCGACGTTGTGGTGGCTCTTGATGGTCTGCGACGGACCGCGCACACTACGTGATTCAATCACGTCCGGATAGAGCGTGCCCTGGACCAGCCACTCCACTTTGCCGATTTTGGCTTCCAGCCTGTGAGCTTCCTGGTCAAACACTTCGATGAATTCATTGCCAATGATCTTGCGTTTCTTTTCCGGATCGGTAACGCCAGCCAGCCTGTCCAGAAAACGCTTGCTCGCGTCCACAGCATCAAGATTCAAACCCAGCTTGTCACGCAGGTTCTGTTGTACTTTTTCAAACTCGTTCTTTCGCAGCACGCCGTTGTTGACGAAGATGGAGACCAGCCGACGTCCAATGGCTTTATCCACCAGCGTGGCTGCGACTGCTGAATCCACGCCGCCTGAGAGCGCACAGATGACTCTTCCCTGTTCGCCTACCGTCTGGCGCACCTGACGGATCGTCTCGTCAATGAAGTGTTGCGGCGTCCAGTCACCGCGCGCGCCGCAGATCTCATAGACAAAGTTGCGCAGCACATCAATCCCCAGCTTGGTGTGGTGGACTTCAGGATGGAACTGCACGGCCCAGATACGGCGCTGGTCGTCTTCCATCGCGGCCAAAGCGTTGCTGGAACGGGCAACCACGTTGAATCCTGAAGGCAGAGCCTTGGCTTCATCGCCATGGGACATCCAGACGTTCATCGTGGCAGGCAATCCCTTGAAGAGACGCGAGTCGGCATGCGAGATGGCCACCTCGGCGTGGCCATATTCACGGTTTGGTCCGGGCACAACTTGTCCGCCAAGTTTCTGCGTGATGAAGTGCAGGCCGTAGCAGATGCCGAGCACTGGCAGACCCAGGCCAAGGACTTTCTCGTCAGCCGGAGGAGCGTCAACGTCATACACTGACGATGGTCCGCCGCTCAGGATGATTCCCGCGGGCTTGTAGCTCTTGACTTCATCGAGCGACGCGGAACAGGGCAGGACGGCGGAAAAAACCTTGAGTTCGCGGATGCGGCGCGCAATCAGCTGCGTGTATTGCGAGCCGAAGTCGAGGATGACAATGGATTGGGCTTCCACGAATGATTGTGCCTGATTCGAGTGTGAGTGTAAAGCTGCATTCACAGGCTGCTGGCTGCTAGCTTCTAGCTGCTAGCCAGAGCAACCCCGTTGTGTGGCCGCAGGTTATTCTCCTGCGGGGTGGGCTTCCTGCCTTTCGGGCGGTTGCCTGCTGCATTTGTCGAGCTAGAAGCCAGCAGCTAGCGGCTAGCAGCTCGCCTCATCGCACCACAATATTCACCAGCTTGCCGGGCACGACGATCATTTTCACAATCTGCTTACCCTCAACCGCAACTTTAACTTTTTCTTCCGCCAAAGCGCGTGCACGGACGAGTTCATCCGGGCTGTCGGCAGGAACGGTTACGCGGCTGCGAAGCTTGCCGTTGATCTGCACCGGGTATTCGATCTCGTCTTCCTTGGCCAAAGCCGGATCGTATTGCGGCCAGGGATGACGGAGGAGATTGTCTTTCTCCCCGAGAACCTCCCACAATTCGCAGGCGAGATAAGGGGCAAAGGGCTGCAACAAGAGTACAAGTCTGCGTTGCATGTCAGCAAGAAGCGGCGCCGGGAATCGGTCGGCGGCAATTTCGTCTTCTGCGCCATAGAGTGCATTTACGAACTCCATGATGGCGGCGACGCAGGTATTGAAATGCCAGCGGCCCTGAAAATCATCAGTCACTTTCTTGATCGTCTGGTGAAGCTTGCGCTGAACCTGGCGGACTTTGGGCGAAAGCTGTTCGCTTGAAAAAGCACCTCTTCCATTGCCAGCCACTGATCCACTCATCGGCTCAGAATTCCGCACCACGAACCTGTACACCCGGCTCAAGAACCTGTGCACGCCCTCCACGCCGGCTTCCTGCCAATCAAGGTCGCGGTCTGGCGGCGCGGCAAACAAGGCATAGCAACGGGTGGAATCAGCGCCGAATCGTGCCACCATTTCATCTGGCGAGACCACGTTGCCCTTGTTCTTTGACATCTTGGCGCCATCTTTAATCACCATGCCCTGGGTGAAGAGGCGCGTAGCCGGTTCGTCATTGTGCACAAGACCGATGTCGCGCATGAATTTGGTCCAGAAGCGCGAATAGATCAGGTGCAAAATGGCGTGCTCTACGCCGCCGATGTACTGATCAATGGGAAACCAGTAATCGATATTTCCGGTATCGAAAGGCTTATCTTTGCTCTGCGGGCTGGTGTATCGATAGAAATACCAGGACGAGTCAACGAAGGTATCCATGGTATCGGTCTCGCGCCGCGCTGCGCCGCCGCATTTCGGACATTTAGTGTTAACGAACTCTGGGATGCGGCCCAGCGGCGAGCCGCCTTGCAAGGTGATATCCACGTTATCGGGCAAAATCACGGGTAGCTGGCTCTCCGGCACCGGCACCACGCCGTCTCTTTCGCAGTAGACCATGGGAATGGGAGTGCCCCAGTAGCGCTGGCGGGAGATGCCCCAATCCTTCAAGCGATACGTTACGGTTGCTTTGCCA
>DASUBD010000202.1:0-5557 GCA_035763445.1 Candidatus Angelobacter sp. | reverse complement strand
TTATGCCGCCATGGCGGTAGGCATGACGGTGATTTACGGCGTGATGAAGATTGTGAATCTTGCTCACGCCGGATTTCTCATGATGGGCGCGTATTTCGCCTTCGTGCTGTTCGATCGCTTTCACATCGATCCAGTACTGGGCGCGATACTCGCCCTTCCTGCTTTCTTCCTGTTTGGGATGGCGGTGCACTGGCTGCTGGTGCGTTGGTTGCCCAAATCTGACACGCCTACTCTCTCATCACTGTTGTTGATGTTCGGCTTCTGGCTGATTCTGCAGAACCTTGGCTACATGATCTTCGGCAACGAAGATTCGTCTATTCTTACCCCGCGAACCCTTGCGTCCGTGCAATTAGGCGAGATCTCCATTCCAGAGGTGAGCCTGATTGTGTTTGCCGCCGCTGTGGTGTCGCTGATCGTTCTGCAGCTCGTTTTCAACCGGAGTTGGTTCGGCCGATCCATGCGCTCGCTCATCCAGAACCCCTATGCCGCAAAGATCGTGGGCGTGGACGATGAAAAAACAGCACGGCTGACGTTTGGGCTTGGCACAGCATTTGCCGGATTTGCCGGCGCACTGCTGGCGATGCTTTATTCCTTCAACGCTGATTTTGGCCGCCCTTTCCTGCTGCGGTCGTTCGTCATTATTGTGCTGGGCGGGCTGGAATCAGTTTCGGGCGTGGCCATTGGAGCTCTGGTGCTTGCGCTGCTGGAGACTTTCAGTGTGCAAGTGCTTCCTGCCAGCTATCAACCAGCCATTTCCTTTGCCCTTTTGGTCGTGGTGCTGATCATCATGCCGAAAGGTATTGCGGGCCTGCTACAAAGAAAATTGAAGGTGACATAAACGCATGGCATTAGCTGGCGTTCGACGCTTCACCTTCGTGCTTCCCTGGATCATCTTTCTTGCCCTGCTCCTGCTGCCGTTGAGCGATCCAAGCTCGAACACGGTCCGGCTGCTGTTTACCACAGCAGTCTGGATCATCGCCGGTATCGCATGGAATCTGGTAGGTGGCCTTGCCGGCCAGGTCTCTTTCGGGTTTGCCGTGTTTTATGGACTCGGCGCATACGTTACAGCGCTGATGATCAATGGTGGACGAAGCCCGTATTTTGCTTTTCTCGGTGGAATTGCAATAGCGGTTCTTGCCTCGTTCTTCGTCGGCATGCCCACGTTCCGGCTGCGAGGACCGTATTTTGCCATCGCCACGATCGGAGTTGGAGAAGCCACCCGGGTCATCATGAACAATCTCGATATCACGGGTGGCGCCAGCGGCTATCGTATCCTGGAGAAAAGAGCATTCAGCCAGATTGAGCACTATTACTGCGCGATTGTGCTGATGGCTGTTGCTCTGGCAATTTCATCACTCATTGTCCACAGCAAGTTTGGACTGGCACTGCGCGCCATCAAGCAGGACGAGGATGCGGCAGCGGCGTTGGGAGTGAATCCATATCTTTCCAAGCTTTGGATCCATGCGGTGGCAGCCGGGATGACAGGCCTCGCCGGCGGACTCTACGCGCGGTATCACGCCTTCATCTACCCTGGCGACGTGTTCGCATTTCAAACCAGTATCTATATTCTATTGATACCCGTAATCGGGGGAATCGGAACCGTTTGGGGACCGGTACTGGGCGGAATTATCTTCGGTATTGTGGAAGAGGAACTTGTGGTCCACTTCCCTAATATCCATCTTCTTTTGTATGGCTCGGTCCTCATCCTAATTGTATTGCTGGAACCGGACGGCCTGATCGGACTGCTGCGCAGGCTTACCCGGTTCTTCTGGAGACGACGTGAAGATTCTGGAAGTAAAGACCCTGACGAAATACTTTGGGGGCGTAGCGGCCTTGAAGGACGTGAGCTTTGAGGTGCCGGAAAAACACATCTGCGGATTCATAGGGCCCAATGGCGCCGGCAAAACTACCCTGTTCAGCGTGATCACGGGTGCTTACAAGCCTACGGCCGGCAAGGTAAGTTTTCGCGGTTCTGACGTGACCGGAATGGGCTCAGCGGCGCTGGTAAAAAAAGGAATAGCGCGCACCCACCAGATTGTCCGGCCCTTTCGCCTGATGACGGTCCTGGAGAACGTCCAGTTGGCGGTGCACTATGGGCGACGAGCGGTGAATCGCAGCGCCGCCGCGCGAGAACAGGCCATGGAAAGCCTCAAATTGGTGGGCCTGGACCGGAAGGCGCAACGCATGGCTTCAGAACTTTCACTGGGAGAGCAAAAACGGCTTGAAGTAGCGCGTGCTCTGGCGACCGCGCCGGAACTGATCCTGCTGGACGAGATCTGCGGCGGTTTGAATCACTCTGAAACCAGAATCATGCTCGATCTCATCAACCGTATCCGCGAAAACGGCGCAACCATCATGTACGTGGAGCATGACATGAAGGCGATCATGTCAATTTGCGACCATATCACGGTGCTTAACTTTGGCCAGAAGCTAGCCGAGGGAAAGCCGGAAGAGATCCAGAGCAATGAAGCTGTAATTGAAGCGTATCTCGGTAAATCATCAATCGGAGAAGGTCCACGTGCCTGAGGTGGCGCCAGACAAACTTCTGGTGGTTGATAAACTCGAGGTCCGCTACGGGGCGGTGCAGGTCATCTGGGGAATTTCGTTCTCTGTGTCCAAAGGGAAAGTCACCTGCATTATTGGCTCGAACGGCGCCGGCAAAACCACCACCCTGAATGCGATTGCCGGAGTTCTTCCCGTCAAAAGTGGCCGCATCCTACTTTCAGGGCGGGAGATTACAACACTTCCTGCGAGGGAGCGGGTAAAGAATCACATCTGCCTGGTGCCGGAAGGGAGGCAACTCTGGCCCGGCATGTCCGTAGAAGAGAACCTTCTGATGGGCAGCTTTCTGCCGGCGTTTCGCGCCAAAGCCCAATCCGGACTGGCACGCATTTATGATTTGTTTCCCCGGCTCAAGGAACGTCGCAGGCAGCTGGCAGGCACCCTGTCAGGGGGTGAACAACAGATGTGCGCTGTCGGGCGCGGACTAATGTCTGAACCGCAAATCTTGATGCTGGACGAGCCCACACTTGGTCTGGCGCCAAAACTGGTGGATGAGATTTTCCGTTTGGTTACTGAAATTGCCTCACAGGGCGTGACCATTCTCCTGGTGGGTGAAAACGTAAATTATGCTCTACAGGTCTCTCACTATGGCTACGTGATGGAGACCGGAAAGATAACGCTGGAAGGCCCGAGCGCAATGCTCTTGAACAACGATCATGTCCGGCGAGCCTATTTGGGTGTTGCTCCCGAGCAATCCTTATCCGAGCATCTGCCAAGTTCCAACCCGCCGACAGGAGCATAACGCCCCCTGTCTCAGAAAACAAAATGCCCGGCATGTAGCCGGGCATTTCCCTGCCGAACTTCTGGTCAGAATGTGAACATATCACTCAAATCGTTGCTCTGGCCATTTCGGGTATTCAGTGAAGGCAGGCCAAACGTTTCCTGAATGAACCTCAAAATTGAGACGTCATCCATTTGCACGTGCGAAATGAAACCCTTTTTCGCGAACGGTGAAATCACCAGCATGGGCACACGGATTCCGAATCCCTGCCCAGGATCCACTTGAGGCGGCGGCACGTGGTCATACCATCCTCCGCTGGAATCCCAGATCACAATGATGGCTGCTTTCTGATAGACAGGTGATGCCTGAATCTCTTTGATGAAACCATCCAGCCAGTTGGCTCCAGCAGTCAACGGTACGCCTGTGTTGGGATGCATGCTGTGCACAGGGTTCGGCTGAACAAACGCAACGGACGGGAAGCTGCCCGAAGCAAGATCGGAACTGAACGAGCTGAGATCGCGCATGTTGGGTGACGGCGTGGCGGGAATAAAAAACTGAAATGGATTTTCCTGGGGAACATAGCTGCCACACACCCCAAGTTGCTCGTGATACCAGGCCCAGCCCAGGCCTTTTGCCGAAAGCTGGTTTCCCACATGCTGAAAGGTGTAGGGAGCTGTTGTGGTCACCGGCGAGGTGCAGGGCCCATTGAACGGGTTGATTGTAAACGGAAAATTATTATCGTCCGCCGCAATAAGATAGAGCTGGTTGCTTGGCGCATCACCCATGACTGAGGGGAAAAAATGGTCAGCTAATGCAAATTGCTGGGCCCAATTCCACAGCGTGCCCACACCGGGCGTTGTGTTGTCATAATGGCCCATGGAAACATCGCCATTAACGAAGGCGAACTTATCCATGTTGCCGTTGTCCCACATCTTCAACAAATCCTGCCGTACGTGCGATAGATCATCGATGGCGACGTTTGTGAGCAGAGTTGGAGTTACGGTTACGCCGTTCGCGTCGACCTGGCTGAAGCCTGGCACCCCAGGTTTGATTCCTTCGGCCCCAGGGAATGTGCCGAAGAGATTGTCAAACGACCTGTTCTGCATCACGACGACAATCACATTACTGATACTGCCGCCGGCCGGAGTCGGGGATGGAGATGGGTGGCCGTTGCTGCCGACTCCGCCACAACCCGCCAAGGCAAGCAAAAGGATGCCCAGGAGAAAATTACCAATGGTTTTCAATGTTCACACCTCGCTTATTTTGAGACGAGGTACTCCTGAGGTGTTGGCTTGAGATTAACAGGTTTTTAACAGAGACTCTGTGGGCACTTTCGGATTAAGGTAGTCAGAACAAATCTTAGCCTTTTAGATTTTCGATCGAGACCGTTCAGAACATGGCGCGGGCCAAGCATCATGGAATCCTTGAGACGAATGAATTTATTGCGCGACATGCTCCTCTCATTCTGTCCTGAAGCGTTCCGGCGCAAGCAGCGCCCATATTCCTCTTCATCGCTGGCAACAGCTGCAATCGTTCTGGGATTGATTCAGTTGGCGTTTTGCGCTTTGCTGTTGGCCCAGCGCTTCAAACACTTCATGATTGCGCGCTCCCACTTGTGGGCCACACAGATGAACGGCCGGTCAGAGTGGGTACAATCTGGCGGCGCAGCACTCATCACCTTTGAATTTTTTCTTTATCCACTTTCCTTTTTGTTGCTCTATTTCTGCATAGAAGGCTTCTTGCGTTTTGCTGCGGGCATCACGTCGTCAGAAGTGGTGCCAAGCCTGCCGGTTGTGTGTGTCTTCAAGGTTGTGGAATCTGTGAAGAAGCGTCGGCATATCAAAGAAGAGCTCTCCCTGCCCCCGGATCACGTTGAAGTGCTGGCTGACGGGCGCCTGCGCATTGCGGCTGCACGGCCTAAACCCGGCTGGAATGCTGCTATCACAATTGGCATCGAGGACCGCTGGTATGAGGTTGAACGTGAGACGAGGGCCAGCGAGTCGCGTTCGTGGGTTTATGTGTTGAGACCATCCCCAGTGGGAAAGATTTTTCGCAAAGTGGAACGGTATGAATATCCACCTGGCCATTCTTCATCAGGAGCAGCGCAAACAAATTCGGAAAGCCATCGGCCATCCCCACCCACGCCTGTGGAAAACTTGGATTGATTTTTAGTTTCCTTGTCTCGTGACTAAAACGTTACAATCCTGATCAATTCAAAATTATGGCGACAGAAATCGTAACCGTGGAATCCCCGGTGATTCGCGCTGCAGGAGG
>DASUBD010000201.1:0-2778 GCA_035763445.1 Candidatus Angelobacter sp. | reverse complement strand
CTCGTGAGCCGGAGGCTGTTTAAAAGTCAGCAGGAGATTTGCCGCGAATACGGTGACCGCGCTCAACTCGCAAACAGCTGACCAGGGAAGAGCATTCCAGGCCGGCGCCCAGTAGCCTTCATAAGCAAGTATTTCGCTGCTCACGCGTAAAGCGCAGCCCAGATTCAGCAGCAAGAGACAAGTAAGCATCAGGCGGGGGCTGTAGAGGACTCGCATACCGGCAAATGCAGGCAGGACTCGCTGTCCAATGGCGAAGACCATGGTTGAAATGAATCCCACAGTCAAAGCATGGCGCGACGCTCCAGTCCATCCATTCGCGTGATCGAGATACGCGGCGCAAATCCCCAGCGTGGCAGCGATTAAAAGCCATAGATAAGCCACTCGCACAAATGCAGGAAATGAACGGTGTACTCCGGCAGTTTTGGCAGCGCGTTCAGCCGGCTTGAAGAGATGGAAGGCAGCGATTGAGAGGACAGCCGCGACGGCGATGAACCACGGCGCCAACTGAAATAGTCCAAGCTGGGCAAGTATCACGCCGGCGATGATCAGCAACAGCGCGAGCTTCAGATTGCGCTCTGCCACTGGTCCCAGCCCGAGAAAAACCGGCAACCACCGTGCGCTGAATCCCCAGATGGTAGGCACAATGAAGCCGTATGCCAGCAAAGCCAGAAAACGAGAGTCGAATGAAGCAGGCAAAGCAGGAATATTGCCTTTGAGACTCACGTAGATTGTGCCAGCCAGGTTCATCAGCAAGCCGGTTGCAAAGCCTGCCGTGCCAATGAGAACGGACACGATCCACACCGGTAATCTGTTATGACCCTTATGGGTGGGTGCCGGATGGTGTTTCACTGTAACGAAGAAGATGGCGAAGGCGACGAGCTCAAAGAGGGCAGAGAGCGGCAGCAAGGTGCGCCAGTGCCACTGGTAAACGCCTGAGCCCCAGCGCAACAGAGCCCCAGCAGTCCAGAACCACCAGGCGATCCATCCGCTGAAGGCTGCGTTCGCTTTGCGGCCAGTCATTTTGGGGATGGAGTAGAAACCGATACCCATAATGAAGGTGCCAATCCATCCGAAGATTTGTGCGTACCCATGAGCCTGAATCCACGCGCGCGGAATGGCCGCGCCCTGATGTGCGCTGATGGAGATGAGATTCCATACGCCAAGGAAGGTTCCGGGCAAGACCATGAAAAACAGTCCGGCAATAGCATAAGCCATCATCAGCCGCTGCGCGCTGCGCTCGCGAGCCTGCAACAGAATGGCGGGAGTCTTCACTGCTCTGAATTCTTCGGCGGCAATAAACTGACTCATTCCACGCTCACCATATATGGATGCTCTCTTAGCAATGAATTCGATCATAATCCGCGGGGCGAGCACCAAATATGACTAATGTCACAGGCCTGCACGGCGCGAGAGACATCCAGAGGGAGGCAACCGACAGGTTGCGACTCTCAGGACGGAGATGATGTAAGGTGAAGCGATTCTTCGCCGGCGAAGTATAGCTGCCAGGCCGTGCGGTAAGTGTTGGCGTGTGCTTCTGCACTGAGCTCAATGGGACGCGAATAGCCGCCACCCGATGTGACTACAAGTGGGATTCCTTCTGCCCGCGCTGTTTCCATCACCTTGCGATCACGCGCGATCAGACCCTGGTGAGTGAGAGACAGGTGTCCAAGAACATCGGTCGCCAGCCCGTCTACGCCTGACTGGTAAAAGATTATCTCCGGTTGAAAGGCAAGTACCGGCGGCAGAGCTGCATCGAGATGCGAGAGATATTCTTGGTCTTCAACTCCATCCGGTAAAGCCACATCCAGGGTGCTTTGCTGTTTGCGGAATGGAAAATTGCGCTGGCCATGAATGGAAAGAGTGAAGACGTCGTCATTGCCGCGAAAGATTTCTGCCGTTCCATCACCCTGATGAACATCAAGATCGATCACAGCGGCGCGGCGGATTCGACCTGAGGTCCTGAAAAACTGGATCGCGACGGCGATATCGTTGAACACGCAGAAGCCCGCGCCCTCAGAACGAAAAGCATGATGGGTGCCGCCGCCGAGGGTTCCTCCCCAGCCATTCTCTAAAGCGTCGTGGGCCGCGGAAAGCGTACCGCCTACCGAGGCCAGCGCGCGTTGGACCAGGCCCTTTGACCAGGGCAAACCTATCCGCCGGACTGCTGCGGATGAGAGCGTTCCGTCAATAAAATCGTGGACGTAAGCGGGGTCATGGGCCAGTTGGATGACTTCCTGAGAGGGCAAAGAGGCGAGTTCAAAGGAAAAATCGGCATCTCGAAGGAGAAGCTGGCGCACCAATTCGTACTTGCGGGCAGGGAACTTATGTCCCTCCGGCAGCGTAAGAGTATATTGATCGGTGAAAAAAAGGCGCGACATAGTTTCAGGGAAATTGTGCCTAACGAAACGAGACCTGACCGGTCTATATGGATGTTACACAGAGTAGCGGCCGCAGCGCGAGGCGAAGCCTAAGGCCCTGACGGTGAAGGGCTTAACTGTTCGATTTTGGACAGTGGGCTTCCGGGAATGGACAAACAACGTCCTCAGGCTACTTGGTCAGTGGGGATTAACGCTTTAAATTCATTTGTTTACCAGTGCTCCGGTTTGGCATGGATTGTGCTTAAGATAAGGCTATGGATATCGTACGCGATGAATCGGTGAAGAAGAAAAAGCGCCGCAAACAGGTAATTATCTCGGTGGTCGCGGTGATTGCGGTGCTGGGGATTACTCTGGGCGTTTCCCGGTTGAAGCCGGCCGCACCCAGCGTGGAATACGGAAC
>DASUBD010000200.1:0-4599 GCA_035763445.1 Candidatus Angelobacter sp. | reverse complement strand
GAGTCATTCATGAACTTCTCTGCTATGGCCCGGGAGCGGAACGGCCCGTAATAGATTGAACGGGCGGAGAGCCGGCCAAGTTTGTTGGTAACGTAAGCCCGGGGATAAGCATTTTCCAGATTGAAGCGGATGAGTGCGGGCACATGCAGACGCAGGCGTTTCTGGTACGTCCTGGGAAACTCCTGGCGGAACAGGCGGTAGAGAAGCAAGGTGGATTCAAAGTCAGAACCAGTGAGCGAGTACTCGATTGTGGCTGCACGCTCGCGCAGATTCAGGCGTTTGGACTGCGATTCAGCCGGAGACAGTAAACGGAACAGGCGGCGCCGCAAATTGGCGGTCTTACTAACGTAGGGCTCGGCTGCCGGATCTGCGCCACGCAGCATGAACACTGCGGGCGAAGCGGGAAATTGGGCAAAGAAGTCCGCTGGATGGTGGGGAAAGAACGGGATGGAGTGCGAGAGCATTTACCGCAAAGTTGTCAGCACTGGTTTTCGCAAACGAGCATGAAAATGTTTTTCTATTGTCGCTACGCCTGCGGCTCCGCTCCGGCCTACGGCAGTGTGGAGCTGGTCTGATACTCCGCTTACCCAGGGCTTATCCATCAGCGCGCAAGCGCGCCTCGGAACGCGCCTGGGCTAACTCCTGCCGCGCCTGCCCGGCGCTGGAGCCTCGCGCGTGAAAGACCTTCGTGGCTACCGGTTGCATTTTCGAAAGAGGACCCAACCGGCGACCTAAAGGCTTTTGCATAGTCTTTCACAGATTGCGAATTCTGCGGATTGGCTGAGGGTATTCCGGAGAGAGTATTACCTGAAGGACAAAAGGCTGGATGCGAAGGGCGCTTATCTAAAATTCGCGCTGGTGACGCGCTGGCGGAAGTCCAAGCCGTCCATCTGCACCACGCGGCACATTTCATGAAGGCGGGAGCGCATTCTCTCAGTGATGCGGTCACCCAGCGTCTCGCCGCGTGCGGCCTGCCGCGCGGCTTCAGAGGCCGAGCCACGGAAGGCCTGTCCATCTCCGGGCGGAAGATTGGGAAAGTTAGTGGTGATGATGGTGGTCTTTTTCTCATTATAGCGGCTGTTCAGGATGTGGCTGACGGTGTCCCAGACCCACTCGCTCGGCTTCACCGCGCCCAGCTCATCCAGCACCAGTACCTCCACTTCAAAAATGGGACGCAGGATCTCAAGCTCAGTGGTCTGGACTGTGGGGTTGTAAGAGTTCTGGATTTCCTTGAGCAGCTCACGATAGTCGCAGAAACGACAGGGAACATTCTTGGACCGGATCAGCTCCTGGATGATGCCCACGGCGAGATGTGTCTTTCCCGTTCCCACGGGGCCAATGAACAGCAGGCCGGTTTTTTCAATGGGATACTCTTCCGCGAAGCGGCCCGCGGCCAGGCGCGCAGCAGCCAGTGAGCGATGCGCGCCGGAAAAGCCGGTTTCAAAGTCGGCGAGGCAGCAGTGCTTATAACGGGCGGGAATCCTGGCTGACTTCAGCAGGCGTGCGGTGCGCGCTTCATTGCGGCAATCGCAATGGGCCATGCGGGTTGCTTTTCCGGGAATCTCAACGGATTTCCATCCTGTGCCGCCGCAGATGGGGCACTCGGGAGCGGGTTGCGATTGTGAGGCCATGCGAGAATTTCTATCTAGCAACATACCATTAAACTCTCACTCGTGATTGTGCGCTTTTGGAAAGGGAACCCAAGGTTGTGCACAGGAAATGCACAGGGTCTGCACTGCATGGCAGGCAAGAGTTATTTCTTTACCGACGCTGAGAGCGCGGGCTATGATCGTCAAGCCCTGCAGGAATCACACCTTGACTGGACAAACCAGACACTACTTCATCGCAAGCCGATTCAGCAACAAACTATCGCTCGCAGCACGATTCCGCATCTTTTTTGGGTCTTTTGCTCTTCTGGTGCTTGTGTACTGGGTGCTTGATCGGTTCATTTTTCACGAGAGCTACAAGTATGGGTCCTTTGATCGATGGTTTCGGATTCTCCTGTTTCCGACGGTCCTTTCTTTCACATACGCTCTGCGCTTCCACACCATATTTGGCTGGAACTCGTCGCTGGTTCTGGGTGATGATTTTATTGAGCAGATTAGATTCACGAGATATAACACCTTCAAAAAAAGAATTGAGCGGAACCGCGTGCGGTCCGTTTCTGAAGTTTCGCGTGCGCGGTTCGGGATTCATATACGAGGGCTTGCGGTGCGTGACAGAGGAGGGTTTGCTGCCTGGTTTTTCGGTTATGTTTTCGTGCCAGATACGATTGAAGATTACGACGCAGTGAAGGCTAAATTGTTGAGTTGGGCACCTCCAGTTCTGTAAGTACAGGCACGCAGCGCCTTCCCGGGGGGCCGCTCAACTAGCCCGTGGCGGCATAGTTCCTCCGAACTCCACCACCAGCGCAGGCTCTCGACGCTTGCGATAGAAGAGATAAAAAATCCCCATCATTGCGATCCAGAGGATGAGTGTTACGACACTGCCTTCCGGCCCTACGGTACCGCCTGTGAGCCATACCGGCCCGTGGAAGGTCGGATTCAACAAGTGTCCGCGCGCCGACATCCCGCTATCACTTACGCCATAGAAAAATGATTGCGCCCAGTCCCATCCGGCGTGCGCACCTACGGCAAGCCAGAGATTTCCTGTTACACGCAAAGTGATAGAGGCAAAGATGGCAAACACCACGGTGGCGACGACGCCGATGCGCGTTTCACCCGGATTGAAGGAGTGGCCCAAACCGAAGAGCACACCCAGAACAATGGTCGCTGGCCAGAAGCCAATTCCATCCGCCAGCGTGTAGAGCGCATAACCGCGGAGAAGATACTCTTCGGCGAAGCCGACCAGCATAAACCCAACAAACCAGGCAAAGCCCCATCTCACAATGTCAGCGCCATGCAGCGCGAAGTTGCCGAAATCAAAGGCGTGGAAAAAATGCAGGACAAGAAGGCAGACAGTGAGAGGAATGAAGCCCCAGAAGACGTACCCGGTAACAAGACGCCTGACAATAGCGGCATCCTGTAAAGGCAGGCCGTAAAGCCCCATAGAGCGCTTTTCAATTTTGCTCATGATCCAGGAAGCGATCAGGATCACCAGAAATGTGAGGCTTTCACTAATGATTTGAGGTCCAGGGTCAAGCGCGCCTGTAGCGGCCTGTTTGCGAGCAATGGACTGCAGAGGGAAGGCGATCAGAAGTACGAGACAAAAGAGGATCGCTATAAAGATGATGAGCCGCCAGCCAGCGCGAAGGCCGCGGTCGTTGAAGAAAATGAAGCGTACTGCTTCTTCCATGGGCAAGACTCTAACAGGATTGTGAGCGACGCGCACGTGCGCCCTTTGTTGGGCCCAATGCAAGCGGAACGATGGCCTGCAACGACAAGCGTGTTGATCAGGTTCCACTCAGATGAGACATCCTCCGAAAGAGCGGCATGATACAAATGAAAATTCATGTTCCAGGCCATCAAAGAGTTCAAGGTCGGCCGGCCACAGATTTTTGCCGGGCTGATGCTGATGGGATTTCTTGTCCAGTGTCTTTGGGTTGGCACCAGCCGCCGATTATCACCACTTGAGGAGGAATACGTTGCTTCCGGCTTTCCGCCGAGAGCCGGGCAGGAATATCGCATTACCTCGCCGTTGACGGGCTGGGTGGCGGCCATGCCTTACAAAATCATGCGCAAGGCCGCAGGCACCATTGTGAGCGAGCAGGATGTGGTACCCAAACCGTGGATGGGCCGATTGCCGTTCATGATTTTTGGGCTGTGGCTGGGCGGCGCTCTGTGGTGGGTGGCAAGGCGCTTATTTGACGATGCCGGCGGCTACGTTGCCCTGGGACTCTACTGTACCTCTCCGGCCATGGTGATGATTGCCAGCAACGTTGGCCCGGAGGTGCTGCTGGCGTGGAGTATTTTCGGGCTGTTGTATACCGCCATTGGAGTTGCTCATACCCTTTACGCCCCTTCCAGGAAATGGCTGCCGCGCATTGTGATTCTTGGGCTTTCCATTGGGTTCAGCCTGGCGACGGCTGTGTGGTCATTTACGGCGGTGCTGCTGGCGCTGGCTTTTATGCTGTATCTGGCCCCGGGACGACGGCGCGCTGCGCTTCTGGTGGTGCTTTGCGCGTTTGCCATTGGGACGGGCGTTTACGCCTTTGTGCTGGGACTGACAGGAGCGCCATGGGTGGCGACGCACAGCCTGATCCAGCCGCATCTGTCACTGGAACTTGTGCGCAACCTCAAGTTTGTCTTCGCCGATGGCTACACGGACCTGGGGAGCTACCTTTTTGTTGCCTTTTTTGTTGCCGCATTGACGGCTTATGGGAGCTGGTCACGGGCGCAGTATTTCGGCAATACGGCCCCTCTGCTGATCTCGTTTTCGGTTGTGCTGCTGTTCGCGCTGGTGCCTGCGATTCATATTTGGACTGCAACTCTAGGGCTGGTTTTTGTGTTTGTATTTGTCGGCGGAGTCGCGGCTGATTTGCTGGAGACCAGCCGGAAAGCATTCGCAGGCATGATTTTAGCTGCAGGGTTTCTGTTCCGAATCGTTCTGGGGTTATGGGCCCTTAAGAGTTGGGTTCACAATCCTTAATGAAACCCGGGC
>DASUBD010000199.1:0-10263 GCA_035763445.1 Candidatus Angelobacter sp. | reverse complement strand
ATCCGCAACATGCCCATTCTAATTCTCGATGAACCCATGACGGGGCTTGACATTGAGAGTGAATCAACAGTGCGCGAAGCATTGCGAAGGCTGGTGGCCGGCAGGACGTCCCTCCTGATCACGCACGACCTTGAAGCAGCTTCAGAAGCAGACCTGATTTTGCTGCTGGCCGATGGCCGGATCATCGAACAGGGTTCTCACCATGATCTTTTGCTGCGCAATGGACACTATCGCGATCTGTGGGAATTCAGAGGACGAGCCGGAATTGTAAGTGAGATCAGAAGATGAGCTGTTTTGAGACCTGCGTTGCTGGAGATATCCGGTGATGTGGATCAGCAGTTGTGAGGTAAGTATGAAGACCCTTTGTTCGCTCCTAATATTGGCACTTTTATCGAGCGCTGTAATGATCGCCCAAGCTGGCGTTACGCTCAGCGGTTCGGTCCAGGATCAAAGCGGAGCTGTGATCCCAGGCGCCACAGTTACGTTGATCAGCAAGTCCTCACACCAGACCCTTGCAGCCAAAAGCAATGGAGAGGGCAAGTTTGTGTTCACGAATGTAGCATCTGGCGAATATGTCCTAAAAAGTGAGGCTCAGGGCTTCAATCGCTTCGAAAAGCCGGTCTCAGTTAAAAACCGGGCGCTAACGAATGTCCTGTTGGCAATGTCGATCACTGCCGCCGAAGAAGAAGTTGAAGTACGCGCTTCAGGCTCCCATCCCGACGCGCCGGAAAACAACGCGGACGCCCTCAACGTGAACGCTGATTTCCTTGGAGGACTCCCTTCTCAAAGCCAGGACATTCTTCCGGTTGTCAGCAATTTTCTCTCGCCTGCTGCCCAAGGCATTGAAGGAACCTCCATCGTCGTGGACGGAGTTGAGAGCAGCACGCTGACCGAACCCACGGATGCAATCAAGAGAATTTATATAAATAAGGATCCGTATTCGGCAGAGTTCAGGCGTCCGGGCTCGGGACGGCTTGATGTAACTACGCGATACGGGCCGCGATCTTATTTTGAAGGCAAGCTGGCTTTATACGCGCGCAACGACATTTTTGATGCCCAGAATGCATTTGCTGATGAAAAGCCGAATCTCAATCGGCGCCTTTGGGAAGCGACGCTGGGTGGACCGCTTGCCATCAGCCATGGCCGATTTTTCCTGAGCGCGTCACGCCTCTCCAATGATGAGGATGCAATTGTGAATGCGACCACTCCACAGGGCCAGCTGATACAAAACGTTCCTACCGCGCAGACCACAAACAGCGTTAGTGCCCGGGCGGACTTTAAGCCCGTCCCGGAAAGAACACTCACTCTCCTCTATAGCTTCCACAATAATCCGCGGGAAAACGAAGATGTCGGCGGACTGCAGCTTCCCGAGCATGCTACAACGTCAGACAACACACAGAACAAATTGAAAGTGTCGTACACCACTGCCGGGTCGGCGACGTTCATGAATGTGGTGCGGTTTAACTTTGAACGCGAGCACGAGCGCATAGGAAGTCCTGCATCAGCTCCCGAACTCGACGTGAGCGGTGCATTCCTGGGAGGCGCCAATCAATCCGCATTCGCACAAGACGGGACAAGGATGGAGATACAGGACGTAATCAACTATGTCCACGGAAGCCATACTCTGCGTGCCGGAGCGGCTTTCCTCCCCAAGTCCTTTACCGTTACTGACTCAACCAACTTCGGTGGGATCTTCACTTTTTCCGATCTAGCCGCCTACAACGGCCATACACCAGTCTTGTTCCAAGGGGCCACTGGAAATCCCAACCTCTCATTCACAAAGCACGAGGCGTATGGATTTATCCAGGACACAACCAACTTCCAGTCTCACGTCAGCCTGATGCTGGGACTGCGCTATGACTGGCAGGAGCACCTGACCAACCACACGAATTTTGGTCCGCGCGTGGCTGTAGGTTACGCCCCAGGCGGCGGACAAACAGTATTTCGGGCTGGTGCGGGGGTTTTTTACGATCGCCTTTCCGACCATGTGATGGAACAAGTCAGCCTGCTGGACGGCGCGCAAGAAAAGGAATTCATCGTCAGGCATCCATCCTTTCCTGTTGCTTCTTTGAATGGCGCCAAGCCGAGCCTCTGGATGCTTGATCCAAATGCGCAATCACCCTATTTATTTCAGGCAAGCCTGAGCGTAGAGCACCCACTCTTCCAAACGTTGCGCGGCACACTCGAATACCGGTATCTGCGTGGCGTCCATCTGTTCCGCGCCCTCGATGTGAATGCTCCCCTTGACGGTTTCAGACCTGATCCCAATCTCTTTCTGGAGAGAGTGGTGGAATCCACCGGATTGCTGCGAAGCAATGCGCTCATAGCGAGCCTGCAGGGCCGGGTGAAGAAAGTCGTGAAAATCAAGGCGCAATACACATTCTCTCGCAGCGATGACAACACCAATGGACCGCTGGTGCTCCCCGCCGACAGCCGCAACCTGGGACCGGAGTGGGGGCGTTCCTCATTCGACGTGCGACACCGCTTGGTGCTGGCCGGCACTTCTGCGCTTCCCGCCGCGTTCAAGCTGGGACTCATGCTGGTGGCGAATTCAGGAGCACCTTTTAATATCACCACCGGTTCTGATGATAACGGTGACGGCGTGGCAAATGATCGCCCGCTGGGAGTTACACGCAACACTGGCGACGGACCCGGCTTCCTGCAGACGGATTTGCGCGTGAGCAAAGTATTTAACTTCTACAAAGGGCCGC
Organism: Candidatus Angelobacter sp.; assembly: GCA_035763445.1. GTDB lineage: Bacteria > Acidobacteriota > Terriglobia > Terriglobales > Acidobacteriaceae > Angelobacter. The sequence goes on along the minus strand of DASUBD010000199.1, from coordinate 7,552 downwards.
TGAACAGTGATGGTGACGTGAGCGGCTTCACGAAAATGGAATTAACTTTCGACGCATTTAATTTGTTCAACCACACGAACCTGACGAACATCATCGGCGAAATTTCGTCGCCACGATTTGGCCAGGCCACCAACGCTTTGGCGGCCAGGACCATTCAGATGTCTCTCCGGTTCAGTTTCAGGGAATCGAAGGAGTAGTGTTGATGAGCAAGCGCCCGCGGCTTCTTTTTTATTGCCAGCACTCGTTGGGGATGGGGCATCTCATTCGCTCATTCGCGTTAGCGGAGGGCCTCGCAAATGATTTCGACGTCATTTTTCTAAATGGTGGGCCACTGCCCCAGGGACAAAAGGCCCCTGAAGGAGTAGAGATCATCAACCTTCCACCTCTGGGCTTCGATGCGGAAATGCAGCTCCTCAGCCGCGATGATCTCCATAGCGTTAGTCAGGCACAGCAGCTTCGTCGGGAGATCATGCGCAAAACTCTCTACTCGGCCAGCCCTGAAATCCTGCTCATCGAACTCTTTCCATTTGGCAGGAAAAAATTTGCCGGTGAGTTGATTGAGCTTCTTGAAGAATCCCGCACTTTGAGCAAGCCCCCTGTGGCGGTCTGCAGTCTGCGGGACATCTTAGTTCAGCGCAATCAGCACCATGACGAACTCGCATGTTACCGGGCAAACCGTTACTTTCAAGCTGTCCTCGTCCATTCCGACGCGCGCTTTGCGCGTCTGGAAGAGTCTTTCCATCCTCAGTCGCCACTCAAGGTTCCTGTCCACTACACCGGCTTCGTGACTAGAAAGGCAAGGCAAGTTCCGGACCAGGAACTGCAGGGCAAAGCCCGCATCGTGGTCTCTGCCGGAGGTGGACTGGTGGGTGAAGCCCTGCTGCGTACCGCGATTGAGGCTTATGAACTCCTGACCGTACCTGAGAAGCCAGAGCTGCGGGTGATAGGAGGGCCGTTCATACCAGAACAGTCATGGCAATCCCTGGTAGAACTAGCCGGAAAACAACAGGGCATCTCGCTGGTCAGGTCTGTGCCGGACCTGGGCACAGAATTGCGAACCGCCGCAGCCTCCATCAGCCAATGCGGCTACAACACAGCGATGGATATATTGCGCTCGCGTGTGCCGGCTCTGGTGGTGCCATTCAATGGCGAGAAACAAGATGAACAGATGAACCGGGCACGACGCCTGGAACGCATGGGCGCGCTGGGGGTACTTGAGCAAGAACGTTGCAATGCACAGGCGATGGCGCAGGAAATTGAGTCGCTTCTGTACTTCCGGCCCAACGCTCTTCAACTCGACATGAAGGGCGTGGAAAATACCGCGCAAGTCCTTAAAGGCATGCTCCGGCAGAGGGAAATACGTCCCTTAAACGGAACGAGGCAGCAAGACCAGGATCCGGCATGGCTGATTCCAGTACGGAATGCGCTTAATGGGCTTGCTCAACCGGCCAGTGTGTTCTTCCGCGACGATGATTGCGGCTGGGGCGATGATCGCCTGTTATTGCTGCTGGATATCTTTGCTGACTTCGATGTGCCAATCGATCTTGCAGCCATCCCTGCCGCGTTGAATTCTGCCTTTGCGCAAAAGCTCTCGCGACGCATAGCGGCCCATCCGGAACGCTTGCGCATTCACCAACACGGTTTTGCACATGTGAATCACGAGCCCGAGGGCAAGAAATGTGAGTTCGGTGCGGCAAGAAGCTACGGTTGCCAACGGGCTGACATTGCAGAGGGACAGCATCGCTTGTCTGAGCTGCTTGATGTCGCGCCCGACCCCATTTTCACGCCGCCATGGAACCGCTGTAACTCTGTCACGGCGCGATGCTTGGCCGAACTGGGATTCCAGGTGCTTTCTCGGGAGTCGCACGCTGCTCCATTCGATGTCCCCGGTTTGTTTGAATTGCCAATAACCGTTGATTGGTTTGCTCATCGCAAGAAAGTGCGGCTCGACCGCATGGAATGGGGAAGAACTCTGGCTGCGAAGCTCGAGAGCGACGCTTCCCTCGGGATCATGCTTCACCACGCAGTCATGGATGCTGAAGAGATGCAGGCGCTGGCCCAGCTTCTTTCTCTAACGGCGCGCCATGCCAACGCAGAATGTTGCACCATGCAATCACTGGCGGCAGCTTATGCATAAAGGAGCGATATGTACGCTTTAGGAATCGGAATTGTCGGTGCAGGAAAAATCTTTGAACAGCACGCCATCGCCTGCAACTCCCTCGCGGGCCGGGCGCGGCTGCTCGGGATCGCCGATATCAATGAAGCGCAGCTGCAGAAGGCGTCTGCCCAATATGGCATACCATTGGCTGCCGCCGATTATCGGAGCCTTCTGGATCGAAAAGACATTGATGTCATTACGGTTTGCACGCCACCAGTCCTGCATGAGCGCATTGTCGTAGATGCGCTTGAGGCCGGCAAATTCGTGATATGTGAAAAGCCGCTGGCGCACACGCTGCAGTCGGCAGACCGGATCATTGCCGTAGCGAAGAAGCATCCGGGAAAACTCTCAACGGTATATCAATTTCGTTATCTGCAGGAGATCCAGCGCACGCTCTGGCTGCGTGACCACGGACGTCTTGGACGATTGTTGTTCGGGCGTTTCCATCGCTTCGCAAAATTTGAAGCGCCCGCGCGGCCGGCCAAAGATGGCAAAGGAGCAAAGCCCGCCAAGAAACGCAGTCCGTGGTGGGGAGAATGGCAAACGGCGGGCGGCGGTGTGGTGATGACGCAACTCATCCATGAGATTGACCTCATGCAGCACATCTTCGGCCGGGCCGCCAAAGTTACCGCCACCATTGAGACCCTGCGAGAGTCTATTGAGTCAGAGGACACTTGCGCTGCCACGATTCGTTTTGAAAGCGGCGCGATCGTGAGTTGCCAGGGGACGATGACCGCGCAGCGCTCCAGCCATGGCTTCGATGTAATCGGCGACCGCGTTTCAGTTCATTTTCCCTGGGCGCTTGAGTCTTTGGACGGAGAGTGGCGCGACGAATCGTTGCACGCTGTTCTTGAGATGTATCCTTTGCCGGAAACGCCAGCCGCCAAACAATCTGGGACCAGCGCACATACGCCTTATCTCGCGGAAGTAGTTGCGGCTATCCAAGAGGCACGACCTCTCCCGATCGGCCCAGCGGAGGCCCGCGCATCTCTCGAAATCTGCACAGCTATCTATGCTTCCGCTCTGAACGGGCGGCCAGTTAAGATCCCGATCGATCACACGAATAACTGTTACGCGGGCCTAACAACTGCAGTTTATGACGGCAGGCAACGGCGGAGCCTGAAGACAACTGAGGTGGCCGAACAGGTACCCGCGTGAGGAGATACATGAACCCGAATGATCTAGCTATCCATGGTGGCCCTCGTGCTGTCACCACTGAATATAAGGAGGGCTGGCGGCAGGTGCGGCGATCTGACCTCAATCCCATCGTGGCCGCAGCCCGCAACGACGTCAACACAGAAGCCAAAGGCGAAGGTCCAATTGCCGAGTTTGAGCATCAATTCGCACAGCTTACCGGCAGCCGTTACGCGCTGGCGATGAACAGCGGCACTGCGGCCCTTCACAGTGCCTACTTTGCGCTTGGAGTCAAACCGGGCACAGAAGTCATCGTGCCTGGATATACCTTCTTTGCTACCGCAGCTCCGATCATGCAATGCGGAGGCCGGCCGGTCTTCTGCGACGTGGACCCGGAAACGTTGGTTGCCGACCCCGATGACGTGGAGCGCCGGATAACACCGCGCACGCGCGCGATCTGCGTCGTGCACCTGTGGGGAAATCCTGCTCCCATGGACAGATTTGTGGAAATTGCGCACCGCCACAATCTCGGACTAATTGAGGATTGCTCGCACGCACATGGCGCCCTCTACCGCAATCGCGCTGTGGGATCATGGGGACACATTGGCTGCTTCAGCCTGCAGGGGCCAAAGGCGGTGTCCGCTGGGGAGGGTGGTATCGCGGTTACTGACGATCCCGTGCTGTTTGATCGCATGCTGGCACTAGGCCATTACGGGCGACTGAAGGCGGGCCAGGCAAACAACACATTCGATACTGATTTCCTGAGCCTTGGCGTCAAGTACCGGCCGCACTTGTACGGCATCCACCTGGCCACCGCTAGTTTGGGACGACTTCCGGAACTGAACCGCCGGCGCCAGCGCAACTATGACATTCTTTGTGAAGAACTAGCTGGCTGCGAGGCCGTCCAGCCAATCAAGACCACTTCGGAAGCGGTGCGTGGGGGCTTCCTTGAATTCATTGTCCGCTATACGCCCGAGAAGGCAGGGAACTGGAAGAGCACAGAATTCATAAAGGCAGCGCAGGCAGAGGGTGTTCCGATATCCAAGGAACGCTATGCCCAGCTGGGAAAGAGCAAGCGCATGTTGAGCGAGACGCCTATCTTTACCACGTTGGAGAGCTCAGAACTGGGCGGGTACCTGGAGGCCAGCCGGGCGCCGCTAGATTCGCCTGCGAGCCCGGAGTTGCCGGTAGTCAAGAGCCTGGCTGGGCGTTTGCTGACCCTGCCGCCATTTACAAAGGTGCCGGAACGATTTATTCGCGAATGTGCAGCGGCTCTCCGGAAAGTGACGGAATATGCCGCAGCCCGTGGACAGGATCCAGCGCCGCGCGGCCAAGCCGCCTGAGAACATTAATGAAAATGGTACCTTTTGTTGGACAGAGTGGCAGGATCATTGGCATGCATGTTGCCGCAGCCCGCATGGAAATTGCAAAAACGTGTTCCAAATGCCCCGCTGCTCTTGTCTCATTCCATAGGGGCAGGTCTCGCCATCCACTGGAGCAACGTGTCAGGAGCAAAAGACGAATGAAAATTCTGGTAACAGGAGCGGCAGGTTTTATCGGCATGCATGTTGCCCAGCACCTGCTGGACTCCGGTCATTCAGTTGTGGGTGTGGATAACCTGAGTTCCTACTACGATGTCGGTTTAAAGCGTGACCGCCTGGAAGTTCTCCAACGTTATTCGAATTTTCACTTTGGCTTCATCGATCTTGCTGAGACATCCAAGGTCAATGAGCTTTTTGCGGCCGAGAAATTTGAGCGTGTCATCCATCTCGCGGCACAGGCAGGGGTGCGCTACAGCCTGCAAAATCCTCACGCCTATATCCAGAGCAATATTGTGGCTTTTACCAATGTTCTTGAGGCCTGCAGGCACATGCCGGTCAATCATCTGGTATATGCCAGCAGTTCAAGCGTCTACGGCTCCAACACCAAGCTGCCATTTTCCGTCCAGGACAAGGTGGATCACCCCGTTAGCCTGTACGCCGCCACCAAGAAATCCAATGAACTGATGGCGCATGCGTATAGCCATCTTTATGACCTGCCTGCCACCGGCCTTCGCTTTTTTACGGTTTACGGTCCGTGGGGACGGCCCGATATGGCGGTTTACTCATTTACTCGCGCCATTCTTGAAGGCAGGCCGATCGATGTCTTCAATCATGGCAAGATGCAGCGCGATTTCACCTACATTGATGACATTGTCACCGGCATTCTTCAGGTTGCTGACCGTCCACCTCGTTCTGCTTCCGGCAAAGACGGCAGTCACGCTCCGCACCGGATTTACAACATCGGCAATCACAAGCCGGTCGAGCTGATGAAGCTGATTGAAATCCTGGAGGAATGCCTGGGCAAAAAAGCCATCAAAAATATGCTGCCGTTACAGGCAGGAGATGTCCACGCCACCTTCGCTGATGTTGATGATCTTATGCGCGACACGGGTTTCCGGCCCAGCACTCCGATCGAAGAAGGAATTGCAAAGTTCGTGCAGTGGTACCGGTCCTATTACACAGCAGAGAGAAAGTCGACGGCTGCGCCTCTGGAGAAAAATCAATCGCATTCTGCAGCCTGAACTTTGGTCTGCAGAACTCCGAAGAGGGTTCAGTTATGAAGATCGCCGTGATTGGCTCGGGATATGTGGGTCTGGTTGCAGCCGCGTGCCTGTGTGAACTGGGGCACGAAGTCACCTGCGTTGATAATGACCGCGAAAAGCTGCAGCTTCTGGAACAGGGCGTGGTCCCGATCCATGAAGAGTTCCTGCCGGAATTAATTGCGCATCACCACCGCAAACAGCTGCGCTTTTCTGGCAGCTTGGCCGAAGCTGTCAGGAGTAGCACTGCTGTCTTCATCGCCGTGGGCACGCCGAGCAAGGAAAATGGCGAAGCCGACCTGTCCTATGTTGAGTCTGTCGCGCGCGAAATTTCTCGTGCCATCAATGGCTACAAGGTGATCATCACCAAGAGCACAGTGCCTGTATATACCAATCAGTGGATAGGGCAGGTATTGCTTCTGAACGGCGCCCAGCCCGGCAGCTTTGATGTGGTTTCAAATCCGGAGTTTCTTCGCGAAGGCAAGGCTGTAACAGATTTTCTCTATCCAGACCGTATTGTGATCGGCACAAATCGTGATCGGCCGATACGCGTGATGGATGAGATCTATGCGCCTTTGACCAGTGGGTCCTACTACAAACATCCAGACGCAATTCCGGCGCCCGACCATTTCAGCGGAACCGCGCGTGTGATCTTTACCAGTGCTGCCAGCGCTGAAATGATTAAACATGCCGCCAATGCGTTTCTGGCGATGAAGATTTCCTTCATCAACGCCGTGGCGAACGTATGCGAGGCCGTTGAAGCCGACATTGAAGATGTCTGCCGGGGAATCGGCTCTGATACACGCATCGGTGCGCGCTTCCTCAATGCCGGCATCGGGTATGGTGGATCTTGCTTCCCTAAAGATGTGGCGGCCTTCCGCTGGATATCACACAACTATGGATACGAGTTCAGCCTTCTGAACGAAGTAGAACGCATCAATCACGAGTGTCGTACTCGTTTTATTCAAAAGGTTCGCTCCTCGTTGTGGACCCTGAAAGGCAAGCAACTCGGGGTGCTTGGAGTCGCATACAAGTGCGGGACAGACGACATACGTGAATCGCCAGCCCTCGCCATTATCCAGGAACTAGTTCAAGAAGGAGCGCAAGTGAAACTCTACGATCCGGCGGCAATGGAACGCGCCCGCAAAGTCCTGGGAGCGCGCGTGACCTACGCGCGAGATGCGTATGAAGCTGCAACTGGAGCGGACGGTCTCCTTGTGCTTACCGATTGGGAGGAATTCGGACAGCTGGACCTGAAAATCCTGCGGACAAAACTCCATTATCCAATTGTTGTGGACGGCAGAAATATCTTCAGTCCCGATGAGATGGCTGAAGAAGGTTTGATCTACTACAGTGTCGGCCGGCTCCCAGTGAATGCGCGTCGCATGGCAGCATCTTCTATGGGAAGAGCAAGCTAGAGGCTTCTGGGGTAGGCGGTTCTCCTCTCCCAGGGCGCCAGCGAATTCAGGATCTAATCAGACTATGGATCGCGGGAAGCTTTCTTCGGTTCAGAAACTGAGTTTCCGACACCTGAAACAGGATCTCGACTTTCTTATTCGTCAAGCAGCTGGATTTCATTTACGTCGCAATGAAGGTTCTTGGAATCCTGGATATCTGAGTGATCCAGAATCAGGCCGGCAATGCCATGGAGCGGGGCGACAAATTCTGCTGCGTGCATC
>DASUBD010000198.1:0-3766 GCA_035763445.1 Candidatus Angelobacter sp. | reverse complement strand
TAAGTGCTTTATTTCTGAGAGTTTCTTTGACTCGCTGCTCGGAATTGGCCTACAATCAACCTCGAAGTCACCCTTCAGAGTCTGACGGAACGCTATCTTTAGCGTGGCGGTTCCGAATCAATGGAGTAATAAAATGTTTGGTGGAAAACTTGGTGTTCCGGAACTGCTGATCATCCTTGTCATTGCCCTCATCTTCTTTGGTCCCAGCAAGCTGGGCGATCTTGGCAAAGGCCTTGGCGACGCGATCAAGAATTTCAAAGGCGCCATGAAAGACGGCGAGCAGGAACCCACGGCCCAGCCCGCGGAAAAGAAGTAACTCCGCACGAATCAGCTGAAACCGTTTGTCCGCAAGATCTCTGTCACTAACGACAGAGGTAATCCAACCACATTGGAAAATTCCCCGTCCATGCGGTCGGCAAATCCGGCAGCGCCTCCCTGGATGGCGTATGCTCCGGCTTTGTCCATGGGTTCGTTGCTGGCCACGTAGCGCTGAATCTCTTCATCGTCTAAGGCACGAAAAAAAACACGCGTGGTGCACGCGCGCGTATCACTCTGCCCTTTGGGCTTCACCAGGCTTACGGCCGTAGTGACTTCGTGCGCTCGCCCGGAAAGGATCCGCAACATGCGCGCTGCGTCGGCGTGATCAAGCGGCTTTTCCAGCAGGTGCTCATCCGCGACCACGATGGTGTCGGCGCCAAGGACGTAGCGTCCGGGAAAGCGCTGGGCAACAGCGCGTGCTTTTTCTTCGGCCAGGCGCAGAGCGTACGCCAGCGGCGCTTCGCCGGGGTTGCGTTGTTCAGGGATGTGGGCAGGATGGACCTCAAAGGCGATTCCGGCTTGTCGCAGGAGTTCAAGACGTCGCGGCGAAGAGGAAGCCAGAATCAGCACGTTGTCCTTTTTTGGCGATGTTGGCAATCCTGGCAATCTTCTCCTGCGGCAGGTGAATCAGGGAACGAATCGTGCGCGGCCCCCGCGCGGTAAAGCATCCTGAGACGCTACAATCTCCTTCTCAACATACGTGAAATCTGCCTTGATTAGCAAAGCCGGACAGATGCTGGGCGCATGGCCGGAACACGATGAATGTGAGTTCCGCGTCTGGGGGCCCGCGGCGCAGCAGGTGACGCTGCGGCTGATGCGGGAAGGCGCTGAACAGGACCTCGCGATGAAGCGGGACGCCGACGGCGAACACTTTTCCCTCGCTGTGCACGCACATCCGGGCGACAGATATTTCTACATCGTCGACGGCAACAAGCCTGTGCCCGATCCGGTTTCACGCCTGCTGCCCGAAGGAGTTCACGGGCCATCAGAGATCGTCAATCCGCAAGCATTTGCCTGGGCAGACGACACATGGCGCGGCCTGAGTCTGAAGGATTACATCATCTACGAGCTGCACATTGGAACGTTCACCCCGCAAGGCACTCTGGATGCAGCAGCTGACCGGCTTCCCTATCTCAAGAAACTTGGCATCACCGTGATTGAGTTCATGCCGGTTGCAGCTTTTCCCGGCACGCGCAATTGGGGCTATGACGGCGTATCGCCATACGCAGTGCAGGCAAGTTACGGCGGACCGGAAGCTCTGCGCCGGTTTGTGGATGCCGCCCACGCGCTCGGCCTGGGCGTGATGATGGACGTGGTCTACAACCATCTTGGCAATGAAGGAAATTATCTGCGGACGTTTGGACCGTACTTCACTGATAAGCACCAAACGCCGTGGGGAGAAGCCATCAACTATGATCAGCCGGGCTGCGCCGGTGTGCGGCGCTACTTTGTGGAGAACGCGCTGTACTGGGCGCGCGAATACCACCTTGATGGGCTCCGCCTGGATGCCGTGCAGACAATCAAAGATGATTCGCCCATGCACATCCTGGCGGAAATCAAAGACCGTGTTGCTGAACTCGCCTGCGAACTCGGGCGCGAGATAACCGTAATTGCTGAAACCGATGAGAACGATGAAGCCATTGTTCGTCCGCTGGAGCGCGGCGGTTACGGCCTGAACGCAGTCTGGAGCGACGATTTCCACCACGCAATCCATGCATTCTTCACTGATGAGCGCAATGGCTACTACCAGGATTTCGGCCGCCCGGAGCAGATTGTCCGAGCGTTGAATGACGGCTTTGTCTTCCAGGGCGAAGCTTTCGGTTTCTGGGGCGGCCGTCCGCGCGGCACAACGTCGCGCCACATGCCGACTGCGGCGCATGTGATCTGTATCCAAAATCATGATCAGGTTGGCAATCGTGCAAAAGGAGAGCGGCTCACCGCGCTGGTTCCGCGCGGTGTTCGCAGTCTCAGCGCGGCCTTGCTGCTGCTCTCACCGCATACGCCGCTGCTTTTCATGGGACAGGAGTATGACGAGGGAAATCCGTTCCAGTTCTTCACCGACTATGGCGATCCCGCGCTGCAAAAAGCCGTGAGCGAAGGGCGGCGCAGGGAATTTAAGGACTTCGATTTCAGTGAAGTTCCTGACCCGCAGGAGCCGGAAACATTTGAGCGCTCCAAACTGAACTGGCAGCTCACGCACGGCGAAAATCTGATGCTGCACTGGTATGCGTCCTTGATTGACCTGCGGAAAAAATATGTCACCAACTCTGCGCGGACCTGCACAGCTGAATTGCCTGGCGACGTGATCCACATGCAAGTGCCCGCCGAGAATCCTGCAGTCCAGGTCTTTGCCCGCGTCCGCGGCTCAGCCGAACTGCCTGCACTTGGCGCAGGTTGGGACAAGGCTCTGGAGGAAGAAGCGGAAATATACGCCGTGAGTGTGTGGGTGAAGGCCGCGAACTCGCACTAAGCAGCAAAAACAATTAGCCGCGAATTTACGCGAATGAATTCAATTCGTGCTGTCTACCCTGTCCCGGTTCTAGTTTGCTGTTTTCAATCCTGGCAATTTTGGCAATCTCGGCGATTTTGGCAATTACCTCATTCCTACCTGCCCCTTCACAGACTCAATCAGCTTCTTCGAATCCCACCCCACACCATCCTTGAAAACCACTTCCACGTTTTCAATGTCGTTGATCTTCGAAGATGGATCGCCTTTCACGATCATGATGTCGGCCTGCTTGCCCGCAGCAAGCGAACCCACATGAGCCGCTTCACCCAGGAATTGCGCGCCGTTCAGGCTGGCAATCTTGATGGCCTCAAGCGGAGAGAATCCGGCGTCCACCAGCAACTCCACTTCGCGCAGGTCGCCGAAACCGGCAATCACGCCGCCAATGCCCGTGGGATCAAGTCCGGCCAGCAGAGTTCCGCCAGCTTTGACAAACACGCGTTCGAATTCCATCTCCTTCTGGAACATGGTTGGCCACGGACTGTCTTTGCGGGAGGCCACTCTCTTGCGATTATCCTGATAAGCCTTGCGCGCTGCATCAGTAAAACATCCCTGCGCAGCCTGCGGGACATCAGGACGCGTGGGCACAAACTGCTCGAACACCGGCAGGGTTGAAGTTACGGCCACGTGATGTTCGACCAGGGTCTTGATGGTCTGCTGGATTTCCGGGCCGTTCACATCCAGCTTGTTCGCGGCGATTACCGCCTGCGTAGGATTGGGACAGGCATCGGGCTTTTTGTCCGGCGAAAATTCAGTATCCACGGTCAGGCCATGCTCCAGATCATCAATGCCCAGTTCAGCGGCCTCGCGGAAGCCCACAGAGCAAAGATGCCCTGTTACCTTCAGACCGTGCTTGTGCGCCGTTTCGATGGCAGCTTTCAGCTCAGCGCGAGTAATAAAGTTGTATGCCTTGAAAGAACCAACGCCTTCGGAAATCCAGTA
>DASUBD010000197.1:0-4449 GCA_035763445.1 Candidatus Angelobacter sp. | reverse complement strand
GGGATTGTCCGCTACCGGACGGCGCTGGCGAACCTGCAAACCCTAACGGGTACAATGTGACTCTAAAGCTTATGATCCAGTGCTGCCGTAGATACCCGCTGCGGGCGCGCGCTTGCCTGTTAGCGACAGCTTTGCTGATTGCTGGCTGCGGAAAATCCGAGAAAGCGGAAGAGCCAGAAGTTTCAGTGCAGGCAGTTGCTGCCAAAACCGAGGACATCTCGAAAACCGTGACTGCGGACGCGGTCGTCTTTCCGCTCGCACAGGCCATCATTACTCCGAAGGTCAACGCTCCTGTAAAAAAATTCTTTGTCATACGCGGGCAAAAAGTGCGGCAAGGACAGTTGCTGGCAGAACTGGAAAATCGCGACTTGAGCGCTGCGGCCCTCGACAACAAAGGAGCCTTTGAGCAGGCTGAGGCAAGCTATAACAACAGCGTGAATGCCGCATTGCCGGAAGAGCTGCAAAAATCAGAGCTGGAAGTGCAGACCAGCAGGCAGGAGCTGGATGCAGCGCAGAAGCTGTATTCGAGCCGTCAGGATTTATTCAAACAGGGAGCGTTGCCGCGCAAAGACCTGGACGCGGCGGCCGTGCAGCTTGCGCAGGCGAAGACAGCTTATGACACCGCGGAAAAACATCTGGAGTCGCTGAATGCGGTTGGCAAGCAGGCGACGATCAAGTCTGCCGGCGGGCAACTTACGTCGGCGCGAGGGAAGTTGCTGGCGTCAGAGGCACAGCTGAGTTATACGCAGATTCGCAGCCCGATTGAGGGCGTGGTGACTGACCGGCCGCTGTATCCGGGAGAGATGGCCTCTACTTCTGCGCCGCTGCTTACCGTGATGAATACGACGCAAGTGATTGCGAAAGCGCACGTGGCGCAATCCGATGCCATGCTGCTGCGCAAGGGTGATCGCGCGACATTGGCGGCGGCGGGGCTGGAGAAACCATTGATGGGCACGGTAACGGTGGTGAGTCCGGCACTCGATCCCAACAGCACGACGGTTGAGATCTGGGTTCAGACGCCGAATCCTGATCAGCAACTGCGGCCGGGTATGGCGGTCCAGCTTTCTATTACCGCACAGACTGTGCACAGCGCGTTGGTGGTCCCCAGCAACGCACTGCTGAACGCAAGCGGCGATGGCGCACAGGTGATGGTCATTGATGCGCAGAACACGGCGCAGAGTCGCGATGTGAAACTGGGCGTGCAGACGCCGCAGGAAACGCAGATTATTTCCGGGCTGAAGGCGGGCGAACAGGTGATCACAGAAGGCGCTTACGGTTTGCCGGACAAGACAAAGGTAAAAATAGAGAAGCCCGCGACGGCTGCACAGGGCGAAAAGAAGGCTAGTCCGCGAGCGAAGGGTAATGATGACGACAAGGACTAGCCATGGCCGATGAAGGCGAAACCACAAAGGCGCAGCCCGTTCGGGCACGCAGGCAGTGGTTTGCGGCCAATGCCAAGTCATTGATCTTTACCATTGTGGTGGTGGCGCTGGCCGGAGCTTATGTTTCCACCATCATTCCTGTCTCCGTGTTTCCTTCCACGAATTTCCCCCGCGTTGTGATTGCGGTGGATGCGGGCGTCATGCCCATCAATCAAATGTCCGTCACCGTGACCCGGCCCATTGAGCAGGCGATTAATAGTGTGCAGGGGCTGGAATCCGTCCGGTCGATTACCAGCCGCGGGGAAGCGGAAATCGATTTATATTTCGAATGGAACGTGGACATGTTCCAGACCCTGCAGCGTGTAGATGCTGCGCTGGCCAGGGTGCAGGGCGATCTCCCGCCGGGCACCAAGATCGATACTCACCGGCTGACCTTTGCTTCCTTTCCCATACTTGGCTACAGCCTGACGTCAGATACGGTGCCGCAAACCCTGCTTTGGGAGCGCGCCACCTATGACATTGCTCCGCGACTGAATCGCCTGAGCGGCGTAGCAACCGTGCTGGTCCAGGGCGGCCAGGAACCTGAGGTGCACATTACGCCCGATCCGGCAAAGTTGCTGCAAGCGTCAGTGACGGTGACTGACATATTGAATGCCATCAAGGCCTCCAACCTTGTCGATTCACCAGGATTGTTCGAGCGCAATCATCAACTTGTGCTGGGGCTGGTGAACGCGCAAGCGCAGACGCCGGAGCAACTGGCAGGCATTGTTTTGAAGAACACCCAGGCGGGTGTGCCAGTGAGGATCGGCGATGTGGCCACGGTGGAGAACTCAGTCAAGCCGCTTTATACCATTGTGCGCGCAAATGGAAAGCAAGCGGTTCTCCTTAATATAAACAGGCAGCCGGACAGCAACACGGTAGCCGTAGCCGATGAAGTGCATGCTGAAATCGAGAGCATCCGGCGCACGCTGCCGCCGGGAATCCATCTGGATATCTTTTACGACCAGTCGGGCATGGTGCGAGCATCCATCAAGAGCGTACGCGATGCCATCCTCATCGGACTCTTCCTCTCCGCCATGGTGCTCATCTTCTTCCTGCACGACTGGGGCAGTTCGATTGTTGCCGGACTGGTGATACCCGTCACGATTATGGTGACGTTTATCATCCTCAGGCTGCTTGGCCAGACTTTCAATCTGATGACACTTGGAGGGCTTGCTGCCGCAGTTGGACTGGTCATCGATGACGCCATCGTTGTGGTGGAAAACATCGTCCTGCATCGCGACGCCGGTGAAGACCGGCTGGACGCGGTACAGAGTGCACTATCTGAGATCACGGTCCCGCTGATCGGATCCACGCTCACGCCGATTGTTGTTTTTATTCCACTCATCTCCATCAGCGGCGTGCTGGGAACATTTTTCAGCGCGCTTGCGGTGACCATGTGCGCAGCACTGCTTACATCCTTAGTGCTGGCTCTGTTGTGGACACCTACGCTCAGCCACTATTTGATTCGACGGCATTCGTCTGCGCTGTCGGCGGCAAACGAGCCCGAGCACGACAATGGCGACATGGACCAGGAGATCAAGAAGCTCATGGCTGCGGAAGAAGCTTCCATGCGTGGCTTCTTCCGCCGCGTGATTGATTTTTATGAGCGCTGGCTGCGCCGCGCCCTGGAACGTCCGCTCTGGCTTGCCGCAGGTTGCGCCCTGCTCGTGCTGCTCTCGGTTGTGTGTTACGCGACTCTGGACTCTGAAGACCTGCCTGAAATGGACGAAGGTGGATTCATTGTGGATTACCTGATGCCTGCTGGAAGCTCACTGCAGGAGACCGATCGCGTTGTTTCGCACATTGAGCGGATTTTGCACAGTCTTCCGGAAGTGGAGAGCACGTCACGCCGTACGGGACTTGAACTTGGCCTCTCTGCGGTTACCGAAGCGAACCGTGGTGATATAAGTGTGAAACTAAAGGCCGATCGCAAGCGCAGCGCGGAAGAGGTGATTGATGACGTTCGGTCGCAAATCACCACCCAGGAGCCCGCCGTTGACGTAGAGTTTCCACAGCTCTTACAGGACATGATTGGCGATCTCACCGGCGAACCTGAACCCATTGTGGTGAAACTGTTTTCTGAAGATGCCAACCTGCTGGAGGAAACTGCGCCGCAGGTGGCCGAAGCACTGGAGAATGCAGGCAAAGATTCATCCGGCAAAAAGCATATCGTCGATCTCAGAAACGGTATTGAGAACACTATCAGTGGTCCTGCAACGGAATTCAATGTACTGCCCTCGGTTGCGGCGAAAGCCGGCTTTACCCCGGAAGAAGTGGCCACAGACGCCGAGGCGATTTTGCAAGGCGTGCCGGCGCAGACATCCCTGGTTGCAAACAACCGGGCATACACCATTCGCGTGCGTTTTCCTGAACAGAACCGCAGTTCGCTGGAAGCCATGAAAAATACGCTGCTCACCAGCAGCACAGGCAAGACCGCGACGCTGGGTTCGCTGGCGGAAATGGTTGAACTTCCGGGGCAGACGGAAATCCGCCGTGAGAACCTTCAACGCAAAGTTGAAGTCACGGCTCGCCTTGAAGGCATGAGCCTGGGCGAGGGTGTCAGTCGTGCAAAGAAGGCGGTGGCCGGACTGCACCTGCCGTCATCCATCAGGGTGGTTTATGGCGGACTCTATGCTCAGCAGCAAAAAGACTATCGCGATCTTGCCGTGATACTGATCCTTGCCGTAGTGCTGGTATTCACGGTTTTACTTTTTGAGTTTCGTAGCTTCTCGGCTCCCGTAGCGATTCTTTGTTCTGCATTGCTTTCAAGCTCTGGCGTTTTCCTGGCGCTTGCCATTAGCAGAACCACGGTCAATGTGGCGTCTTACATGGGACTCATCATGGTGATTGGAATCGTGGCGAAAAACGGGATTCTGTTGCTTGATGCCAATCAGAAGTTCACCCACGCCGGTTTTGATCGTGAAGAATCAATGTTGCAGGCCGGCAGGCGCCGTCTGCGTCCCATTGTGATGACAGCTCTGGCTTCAATTGCCGGGATGCTACCCCTGGCCTTTGCCCTGGGTGC
>DASUBD010000196.1:0-5774 GCA_035763445.1 Candidatus Angelobacter sp. | reverse complement strand
CCACATAGCACTGGTTCAGGTTCACAGCTGCTCAAGCCGTTAAGACGTCTCTAGTTTTGCCGCTGCGGAATTTCACTAAATCACAGTGTTTATCCGGACACTATCAGGCGTAAACTTTCAGGATTGCATGTTGCCGCTGGCAGCAGCTATTCACGTCTGTGGCGGCACGCGGAGGGCGAAGATGTTCTCAGTCTCCTCTCAGCTCCGATTCTGTTTTCTGGTCGTTGTTCTCATCGTCGCCCAAACTGCCGTGGCGCAGAAAAAAGGCAGCGGCAGCGGAAACACGCGCACTCATGCTCCCACTCCCACCAACCCGAATACTCCCTCCGGAAATTTTCAGCCGATATTCGTGTCCGGCCACGTGAAGATTGAGGGGGGCGACAAACTCTCAGAACCGGTAGCGATTGAGCGCATATGCAACGGAGTGACGCGGCGCGAGGGTTACACGGATTTCAAAGGCGAATTTCAGTTGCAAATCGGCCAGAACCCGGGCTTCCAGGATGCGAGTGAAAATGATCCTCAGCCTCTGCCTGGCAATCCCATGCCCGCTTCCGGCAGGTCACTCTCGCATCAGACCTTGAGTCTTCAGGGCTGTGAACTGCGTGCCGTTCTCGCCGGCTTCCAATCGAGCACCGTGCGCCTGCAGCCTGCGCTTGGTGAATCCTTCCAGACAGATGTCGGTACCATCATGCTGACGCGCATGGGAGAGGTGACGGGCAGTGCCATCAGCGCCACCAGCCTGGCTGCGCCCAAGGACGCGCGACATGCATTTGAGAAGGGCTCAAAGGCGTTTTTCGCGGACAAGCTTCCCGACGCAGAAAAGGAACTGGAAAAGGCCGTGCGTATTTACCCGGAGTTTGCTGCTGCGTGGTCCCGGCTGGGCGACGTGCAGCATCGCGAACAGAACCTGAAGGCAGCCCACGAGTCCTATGAAAAAGCTCTGCAGGCCGACCCACAATACGTGAATCCCATCTTTGGTCTCGCCCTGCTCGCGATTGCGGAGAAAAACTGGAAAGACGCGGCGCAGTTTACCGCGCAGGTCAACAGCTTAAATCCCTATGCTTTCCCTGCTGCCGGTTTTTATAACGCGGCAGCAAATTACAACCTGGGTAATTTCCAGGCCGCCGAGGACAGCGCCAAAAAATTCAAAGCTGCTGACAAGCAGCACAGCCATCCGGAAGTTTTGCTGCTGCTGAGCAACATCCAGGCGCAGAAGGATGACTTTGCCGGCGCCGCACAGCAGATTCACGACTACCTGACGCTGGTTCCGAATGCCACCAATGCTGCAGAACTTGAAAGCAAAGCCAAAGAGTATGAGGGCCTGAGCGTCTCCAAAAAGCAGTGAGCATTTTCCAACTGGCATTTTTTTACCATTCGCTTTAGTATCGCCGAAGTGGCAGCCAGCGAAAAAAATCTGAACCGCGAGCGGCTGGTATCAGCAGTTCCAGTCGAAGATGATGCGTCTTTTGAGCTGAAACTGCGGCCCCGGCTGCTGCGCGAATTCATCGGTCAGAAAAAGGTCAAAGATATTCTTTCCGTTGCGGTTGAGGCGGCCAAGTCTCGCGGCGAGGCATTGGATCACGTGCTTCTTTATGGGCCGCCTGGTCTGGGCAAAACCACGCTGGCCACCATTATCGCCAATGAAATGGGCGTGGCATTTTCACAAACTGCCGGCCCGGCCATCCAGATCAAAGGCGATCTCACGGCAATCCTTACCAACCTGACTGACAAGCAGGTGCTTTTTGTGGACGAAGTCCATCGCCTGCAACCGGCATTGGAGGAAATCCTTTATTCTGCGCTCGAAGACTACAAGCTGGACATCATCATTGGCCAGGGCCCTTCTGCCCGCACGCATACCATTGATGTGAAGCCGTTTACCTTTGTCGCCGCCACCACGCGCGCCGGACTGCTCTCCGCTCCTTTGCGTTCCCGTTTTGGAATTCTGCTGCGGCTTGAGTTCTACTCCACCGCTGAACTTAAGTTTGTGATTGAACGCTCTGCTGAAATCCTGGGTGTGGAGATTGACGATGAAGGAGCAACGGAACTGGCCAGCCGGGCGCGAGGCACACCGCGCATTGCCAATCGGTTGCTGCGGCGCGTGCGCGACTTTGCCCAGGTCCGGAGCGCCGGCCGGATCGATAAAGCCACGGCCCAGGCCGCACTTGAGTTGCTGGAAGTGGACCAGCACGGATTCGATGAAATTGATCGCCGCCTGCTCTTAACTATTATTCAAAAGTACAATGGCGGGCCGGTTGGCCTCAGCACCTTGGCCGCAGCGCTGGCGGAAGAACCTGAGGCACTGGAAGAAATCTACGAACCTTTCCTTATGCAGATTGGGTTTCTTGACCGCACCCCACGCGGACGTGTGGCCACCAGACTGGCTTACGACCATTTTGGGATTCGCTACGGTCGTCAGCCCGGTTTATTCTAAGGTCCTTATAAAAGACTTTACCCATTTTCGTTCTGCCCGATTTCGGTTACGCTTTTCTGTTCCCTTCTAACCTTCACTTTGATGATAAGTCTAAGAGATGTGAGCCAGTGTACTCTGCCTTTCTCCTGCGCGGACCGGAAGGCACGCGTGCGTAAGCCGCTCATCATTCTTATTGGGTTGATCGTGGCGGCACTGGCGCTGCTCTCGTCGCCATCAAGCGCCGCTGGACAAACCAAAACCGCCCACCTCACGCCGAAACCGAATCCAACACTAACCCACGAACTCAGCTCTCTATCTATTCCCCGGCTTCAGACCGCGCCGAAGCTCGCGGACTTTGCCGGCATGGAGCCGGCCAGCCCTCTTGCCAGGCAGATGCTGAAAGTCGGCCATTTCACACAAAAAGAGCCGCATGATGGCGAGCCGGTCAGCGAGCCCACTGAGGCCTACCTGGGTTATACCGAGAAGAATTTTTACGCGGTCTTTCTGGCTTTCGACAAAGAACCAAAGAAAATCCGCGCCCGCATGCTGCGACGCGAGCTCATTGATGATGACGATCAGTGCGGGTTGTGGCTGGATACGTTCCATGACCATCGCCACGCGTACATGTTTTACAGCAATCCCTACGGCATACAGCAGGACGGCCTGATGGCGGAAAATCAGGGCTTTGACAATTCCTTTGACACAGTCTGGCACACCTATACAAAGATCACCGGCAGCGGCTACATGGTGATCTTTGAAATTCCTTTCAAGTCGCTGCGCTTCAGGGAACAGGCGACCAACGATTGGGGCTTCATTCTGATTCGCGTGATACCGCGCAATTCTGAGCACTCATACTTTCCGCGCAACACCAATAAGATACAGGGCATGCTGACACAGGAAGGAACGCTTCAGGATTTCCGTGAGATTTCGCCGGGCCGCAACATGCAGTTCATTCCCTATACCTCAGTGGGCGCGTTCCGCGCGCTGGATGAACGTGATCCCGCGGGTGATCGCTTTACCGGCAAGCATGTGGATCCCAAAGCGGGCCTCGATTCCAAGATCGTGATCAAGGACAGCATGGTGCTGGATACCACCATCAATCCGGATTTCGGCCAGATCGAGTCCGATGAACCGCAGGTGACGGTGAACCAGCGCTTTGAGGTCTTCTTCCCGGAGAAAAGGCCATTCTTCCAGGAAAACTCGAATTTCTTTCAGACGCCGCTGAATCTGGTGTTCACACGGAGAGTGGTGAACCCACTCTATGGCGCCCGGCTCACAGGCAAAGTGGGACCGTGGGCGATTGGAACATTTCTGGCCAATGATCGTGCGCCGGGCGAGACGGTGCTTCCCGGCGACCCCCTGAACGGCAATAGTGCTTACTTTGGAGTGGTTCGGGTGAACCGCGAGGTGGGGAAAGGCAACAGCATCGGCTTCATCTATACCGATCGCGAACTGCATACCGGCGGCAGCAGCTTTTGCACCCTGATTGAATGCGCAGTGGGCCACAACCGGGTGGGCGGCTTTGATACAGAGATCAGGCTCAACCAGAACTGGCAGATGAACGCTCAGGCGGTGACATCAGAGACGAAATTTAACGACGGCTCCCATGAGTCTGGCCCCGCCTATAACCTCTTCGTAGAGCGATCGTCCAGCGCGGTTGAGTTCAACACTCAGTATCAGGACATTTCTCCCGGATTCACCACAGAAACCGGCTTTGTGCCACGAACGGATTACCGCCAGACCAGCAACTTCTTCAGCTATACCTGGCGTCCGCAAGGGAGCTTTCTGACCGCGCACGGTCCAAGGGCTCAGGCGCAAATGCTGTGGGACCACAACGGAACCCGCCTGGATTATCTCTATAACCAGAACTACGAATGGAATTTTCAGCGCAAAAGCTTTGCGGATATTTTTACTGCTGTCGAACACGAACGGCTGCGGCCCATAGATTTCCCCACGCTAACCACCAACCGCGATTATGCCCACATCCAGGGCGGCGTCGCAGCAGGTACGCAATATTTCAAATGGCTCAACCTCAACGTAGAGATGGATTGGGGAACGGCAACTAATTTCGTACCGGCTGTGGGGCCGCCTGTGCTCGCCTACCAGAACACAGCAACAGTAAAAGCGGTGGTGCGTCCAGCAAAGGGGCTGACGGTTGAGAACACGTATCTTATGGTGCGGCTGCTGGACCAGAATACCGGCCTGAACATCTTCAACAACCACATCATACGCTCGAAGTGGAATTACCAGTTCACCAGGGAATTCTCTTTGCGCTTGATTGGCCAGTACACCACCACCATTGCCAACCCGGCGCTCACCAGCCTGCAAACCTCTAAAATCTTCAATGGCGACGTTCTCTTTACGTACATGGTGCATCCCGGAACTGCCATCTATGCCGGTTACAACAGTGATCTCCAGAACCTGGATCCGTCACTACTGCGGCTGTGCAGTGGTGTGCCCTGCGCGCCAGGTGAAAACTTTGACGGACTTCTACGAACCCGCAACAGCTTTATCAATGACGGGCGTCAGATATTTGTGAAGATTTCGTATTTGTTCAGGTACTAGCCTTCAGCGCACCCGGCCGGGGAAGGGTTAAGTGGTTCGCCTGCTAGGGTTTGGCTCGGTCAGGTGTTATGATTGCGTAACTCAGATGGCCACTGCGGTACGTTCCTTTGCAAAAATCAACATCGGATTGCGCATCGGCCCGTTGCGGGAAGATGGGTTTCACGAGCTGCGCACCATTTACCAGACAGTGGCGCTGGCCGATACCGTGCGCGTCGACGTTGGCCGAGGCGTGGGAATTGAGATTTACTGCAAGGATTCGCGCGTGCCTGCCGACGAATCCAACACCTGCTGGCGGATTGCGGAGAAATTTCTTCGTTCCATCAAGACCCGTGGCAAGGTAAGGATCACGATTGAGAAGAACCTTCCGGTTCAGGGCGGCATGGGCGCGGCATCGTCAAATGCGATTGCTACTCTGCTCGGCCTGGAACGAGCGATGAAAAGACAGCTTGCTCCAGAGGAGCGCCTGCGCATCGCCGCTGAAGTGGGCTCTGATCTCCCACTGTTTCTGATTGGAGGAACCGTCCTGGGCGCCGGACGCGGCGAGCAGGTGTACGCCATGCAAGATCTGCCCAGCTTTCCCTGCGTAATCGCCACCCCTGCGGTAGGCGTCTCCACGCCAGTGGCCTTCGCTGACTGGGACAAACGCAAAGCGGATCAAGGCAAATTGACCTGTCAGAATGGCTTCGGTACAATGAATGGGTTCAGCCATTCAGTTTATGAGTGGCTCAGCGGTACCAGTTATTCTCCAACCGGTGTCCCAGATAAAGGCTGGGACCGGGCCGAGGCACTGCTTCTCGAC
>DASUBD010000195.1:0-4766 GCA_035763445.1 Candidatus Angelobacter sp. | reverse complement strand
CCAGTCGCCTGCCGGATCAGATCAGGCTTCATCCAATTCGCCCCTGAAGACGAACAAGGAGAAGGCCAGCTATGCGCTGGGGATGAATGTGGGTTCCAGCCTGCATCGGCAGTCGGTTGATATTGATCCTGATTTGTTTGCTCAGGGCCTGAAGGATGCAATGGCCGGCAAGAAGCCGCTGATCAGCGAAGACGAAGGCCGCGCTGCTCTGATGCAGTTGCAGAATGAAATCCGGACGCAGCAGGCGCAAAAGATGAAGGAAGAGGGCGATTCCAACAAGAAGGCTGGTGACGCTTACCTGGCCGCCAACAAAGCAAAGCCGGGCGTGGTCACTCTGCCCAGCGGTCTGCAGTACAAGATTTTGAAGGAAGGTACCGGTCCCAAGCCGACGGCCACTGATACCGTGGAGTGCAACTATACCGGCACTCTGATCAACGGAACTGAGTTTGACAGCTCCGCCAAACACGGTGGACCGGCAAAGTTCCCGGTGAATGGCGTGATTAAAGGCTGGACTGAAGCTTTGCAGCTCATGCCGGTAGGATCAAAGTGGCAACTTTTTATTCCTTCTGACCTCGCATATGGCGAGCGCGGCACTCCGGACGGAAGCATTGGACCTAATTCCACCCTGGTATTTGAAGTTGAGCTGGTCTCGATTGAACAGCCGAAGCCAGAGTCCAAGTAACAAACCATTTTTCCTGGGAAGGCCGCCTGGCGAATGGGCGGCTTTCATTTTGCGTAAAACCGGCTTCTGTTGGGCAAAGCCTCTGAAGCTTTGAGAGACTCTCCATCATCTAAAGATTGCCTTGAAAAACTTCAACCTGACCGTCTATACCGCCCCATGGTGCCGTGATTGCCGCACAGCCAAGCGCTGGCTGGCGCAGCACCAGATTACCTACAAAGAAGTGAACATTGAAGAAGTCCCCGGCGCCGCAGAGGAAGTGATCCAGAGGACCGGCAAGCGCGCCATTCCGCAGTTTGTTCTGGATGGCAAATGGGTCCAGCCCTACGTTCCCGGACGCGGATTCCTGTACCGCGAGATGGCGGAGCTATTCGGCTTAGAACACGGCGCGCCCACCGCTAGCTGATCCGCCAGTCTGCAAATCTAAGCCTAGCCGATCTGGTTCTCTTCCTGTTTCTCCTGCGGCCCGTGCCACCGTAGTGAAGCTGGTATGCGTAAGCGCAGCACCCGTTCACGCCGCTGCTCCTCTTCCAGAGACATTTCACGTGCCTTGAGCAGGTCATCGATTGCGACCATGCCCAACAACTCCGGCTCCGCACCGCGTTTCACCACAGGGAAGCGAGTGAGGGTGGTGGTGGCCATGCGGTTCACGACGAAGCGCAAGGGTTCGTCAGTGTAAGCAACCACCGGCTCTTTCCCGATTACGTCTCGCAACTGGATTCGGCCCGCTTCAGCAGGTTCAATATTCGCCATGATCTTGGCCAGATCGGCGCGAGTGAACACTCCCACCAGCATTCGGTTATCGTCGATGACCGGATAAACTCGTTGCCCGCGGCGATTCTCGTGCTCCACAGTCTGCCTCATCTCGGCCAGGGTGCTCTCCGCCGGAAAGGCTGTGATGCTGGTTCGCATCACATCTTCCACTGACATGGATTCCATGGGATCGACAATATATTCACGTGTAAGATGATGGCCGCGGCGGCTGAGCTTTTCCGTAAGGATGGAGCGCGGCAAGGTGAGTGCCGTAAACGCATGCGCTGTCATACAGGCAATCAGCAGCGGGAAGATCGAGTGATAGTCGCTCGTGAGTTCAAAAGCGAAAATCACACCAGTAAGAGGTGCGCCCAGCGCGCCCGAGAGAATCGCGCCCATCGCGATCAATGGCCAGAATCCCTGACCCTGGTTGGGCAAAAACAATGCCTCCAGAGCACCCAGCGATCCACCCATCATTAGCAACGGAGCCAACACACCGCCGGATGTTCCCGAGCCCAGAGAGATAGCCCAGATGACTGACTTGACCAGCAGCACGCCAAGAACCAGCTTCAGGGTAACATTGCCTTTGAGCAGGTCAGCGATAACGTCATATCCCACGCCCAGCGCGCGCGGATAAATCAAGCCGCCAATTCCTACTACAAGGCCGCCAATGGCAGGCCACCACATCCAGTGGATGCGCTTCATGTGGGCGAACGTATCTTCCACGCCGTAGACAAAATTGCTGAGTCCGCCCGCAAGCGCTCCTGCCAGAATGCCCGTTAGCAGGCACCCGAACATGATGGCTGGGCTGAACGTTACATTATGCAAAGGAACCGGGAAGATTGGCCCTGGACCCAGCAGGTGAATCCTGGCCGCTTCAGCGGCAACGCTCGCAAGAACCACAGGGATAAAGCTGCGCGGCTTCCATTCGAAAAGAAGCAGTTCCACCGCAAGCAGGACTGCCGCAAACGGAGCGGCGAAGGTGGCGGACATGCCGGCCGCAGCTCCGGCCACCAGAAGGGTCTTGCGCTCCGCGCTGGTGAGGTGAAAAAACTGGGCGATCAATGAGCCGAACGCCCCGCCCGTCATGATGATTGGACCCTCAGCGCCGAATGGCCCGCCCGAACCTATGGCGATGGCGGCCGAAACCGGCTTCAGGATCGCTACCCGGGGCTCCACCTTGGCCCCACGCAGCAGGATGGCCTCAATGGCTTCAGGAATTCCGTGGCCGCGGATCTTATCGGACCCATAGCGCGCCATCAGGCCAACGATGACGCCGCCGATGATCGGCACAAAAAGGGCCAGCCAGCCAATATGGTGCTGCGCAAAAGAGACCGAGCGAATCGGCCAGACCGCACCTGCCGGCGAGCTAAAAGCTGTGCTCGCTCTCAGGTAAAAGAACAAATTGGTGCAGAAGCCGATGAGCCTCAACAGGATCACGGCCACGTAAGCCGCAACCACGCCAATGACAATCGCCAACCCTGAAATGGGTAAGACACGCCAAGTGGTAGAAAAATCCCTGAGTGACTCTACGGAAGATTCCAGATGATTTGTTGATTTAAGAGGCCTGGCCGGGGTGAATTCTTTCATGAACCTGCTTTCTTGATGACAGCTTTACGCGGCTTGTTGTCTGTAACGCTGATAGCTTTGTCCTCGGTCAACCGAAGCACCGATTCCACCAGCATGGGACCTATGCTGCGCAACTCCTGGCGGGCAGCGCTGCCCAGCTTGCGAAGCAGTCCTTCTCCATCGGGAGTAAGAGCCAGTGTAACCTGCCGCCGGTCACTTGACGAGCGCTGGCGCCTCATCATGTCCCTTTCTTCGCAACGGTCCACCAACTCCACCATGCTGTTGTGGTTCAGTTGCATGCGTTCTGCCAGGCAGGTAATGGTCGGCACCTGGGACTTGGGAAGCCCTTTAATGGCCAGCACCAACTGGTACTGCTGCGGATTGATGCCAAATTGACGGACTTCTTCCTCCATGTGGCGCAAGAACTTGCGGAGCTGGTACCGAAACTCCGCCAGGGCCACATACTCCGATTCCTGAAGAGGACGTGAATTCTTTTCTTTTGACATTATATCGCTCCGCGATGTAATATGCCTACATTCTGCTAGATTCGAGCCTGGCCCTCTCCCGGGGCACCATCCCGGGAGGGGGCCGTAAAGTTTTCAGCGGCAAAATCCCGGCTTCCCCGCCGGAACTTGTTCAAATACTCAGATTCCCTAGACCGCAAAGAGTGTTTCCATTATGGTGCAGACCCGTTGATCTGCAAAGGGCTATTGGTAAAGGCAGCTTCCCAGCATTTATCATCGCAGGTTCTCTCGAATTCCACTTCCTCTTGAGGAGAGCCCTTGATCCCCCGTTACACACGCCCGGAAATGGGAAAAATCTGGAGTGATGAAAATAAGTTCCGTTGCTGGCTTCAGGTGGAAGTTGCAGCCAGCCTGACTCTGGCCGAGGCAGGCATCGTACCGCCGGAAGCTGCCCAGGCCATTGCCCGCAAGGGCGACTTCGACCTCAGGCGCATCCACGACATTGAGGCGGAGGTCAAACATGACGTGATTGCCTTTACCACTGCAGTCGCGGAAAAGATCGGCCCGGAGGCACGCTGGCTGCATTACGGTCTCACATCGAATGACGTCGTTGATACAGCGCAAGCTCTCCAAATCAAGGAAGCTTCACGGATCATTCGCGATGATCTGGAGAAGTTAAAAGCCGTCCTTGGCCGCCGGGCCCAGGAATTCCGGCACACGCCCACCATCGGACGTACCCACGGCATCCATGCTGAACCCACCACTTTTGGGCTGAAGCTGGCCAACTGGTATGCGGAAACTGAGCGCAATATTGCCAGGTTTGACCGTACTGCGGAAGAAATGCGAGTCGGCAAGCTTTCCGGCGCCGTGGGGACTTTTGCCCACCTTGAGCCCGAGATGGAGGTCCGCATCTGCGAAAGGCTTGGTCTGGGAGCCGCGCCAATCTCCTCGCAGGTGATCCAGCGTGACCGCCATGCTTACTACGTGGCAACACTGGCGACAATCGCTGCCACGCTGGACAAAATGGCCACCGAAATCCGCCATCTGCAACGGACTGAAGTTCGCGAAGCAGAAGAGTACTTCAGCGAAAAACAAAAGGGCTCTTCAGCCATGCCTCACAAGCGGAACCCTGTGACCTGTGAGCAGATCTCTGGGCTGGCTCGCGTGGTCAGGTCTAACGCTCAGGCGGCGTTTGAAAATGTGGCTTTGTGGCATGAGCGCGACATCTCGCATTCCTCAGTGGAACGCGTGATCCTGCCGGATTCCACCATTCTGGTGGACTACCTGCTGGCAAAGACAAC
>DASUBD010000194.1:0-10167 GCA_035763445.1 Candidatus Angelobacter sp. | reverse complement strand
TACGCCCAGGACAATTATGAAATCCAGGTATATGGCGCTGACACAGTGGATCCCGGCGCCACCATGGTTGAGTTTCACACCAACTTTACCGCGCAGGGCTCCAAAACAGTGGCTAACGGTGTCGCCCCTACGGACCGCGCGGTCCATGAAACCATTGAGATCACGCAAGGATGGACCGACTGGTTTGAGACCGGATTCTATATTTTCACCAGCGCCCGTTCCGGTGATGGATGGGACTGGGTGGGCGACCATATTCGCCCTCGTGTTCGCATCCCGGAAAAATGGCATTGGCCGGTGGGTGTGAGCCTGTCCAATGAAGTGGGATACCAGCGCGCCAAGTTTTCAGAAGACACATGGACCTGGGAAATGCGGCCGATCATCGATAAGAAGATCGGGAAATGGTATTTGTCTTTCAACCCCACGGTCGATAAGGCATTGCATGGACCGAATGTAGGCCGCGGATTCGAGTTCTCGCCAAATGCCAAAGTATCCTACGATTTAACAAGGTGGTGAGTGGAGGCCTGGAATACTACGGAGCAACCGGTCCAGTCACTGACTTTGATCCCCTTGCGGAACAGCAACAGCAGTTCTTTCCCAGCATTGATCTGAACGTCTCCCCGGACTGGGAGTTGAACTTCGGAGTGGGGTGGGGCGTTACGCGCTCCACTGACCATTTGATAATCAAAGGCATCGTCGGCCGCCGGTTCAGCTGGAAAAAAGCGAAGCCATCCTGATACCTCAAAGGCTGAACTATAATGCGGCGCTTGCAGATTTCCTGTTCCGTGAGGGCCTGAATGATTCGCTTTGTTCTGCTCTGCTTTGTCTGCCTTGCTGCTGTGATTGAAGTCTATGCACAGGATCGCTCCTACGGGCGATCCATGGTGATCACCGACCGTGGAATTGTTGCCACCTCTCATTATCTTGCCTCCCAGGCTGGCGCACAGATCCTCGCAAAAGGCGGTTCGGCCATGGACGCGGCCATTGCGGCCAATGCCGCGCTTGGCGTCACTGAACCCATGATGAATGGAATGGGTGGTGACCTGTTTCTGCTCTACTGGGACTCGAAAACCGGCAAGCTTTATGGCCTGAATGCCAGCGGCTGGGCGCCGCAGAAATTGACTCCCGACTTCCTGGCTCAACATGGAATCAAAACCATGCCTCGCGATGGCATCCACAGCGTGACCGTCCCCGGAGCGGTGGATGGATGGAGCAAGGGCCACCAGCGCTTTGGCAAACTTCCGTGGAAGGATCTCTTTACTCCTGCCATCTACTATGCCGAGCATGGATATGCGGTGCCTGAAATCATCCAGGCGTACTGGATGGATGGCGTGCAGAAGCTGCAGACAAACGACGAAGCCCGACGCGTCTTTCTGCCGGGCGGCCATCCGCCACAACTCGGGGATGTATTCCGCAACCCTGACGTTGCTAAGGCCCTGCAACTGGTCGCGCAGCAAGGCCGTGACGCATTCTATAAAGGGGAAATAGCGCAGGCGATTATTGCGACTTCCACAGCTCTCGGAGGCACGATGACCGCGTCCGATCTGGCTGATTTCTCCGCCGAGTGGGTGGAACCTATCTCCACTGACTATCGCGGCTGGACCATCTATGAGCTTCCGCCCAACGGACAAGGCATGGCGGCGCTGGAAATGCTCAACATCATGAGCACGTTTACGCCCGATCAGGAAGGGCCAGGAAGCACTGCCGAGCTTCACAAAAGAATTGAGGCGATGAAGCTTGCCTACTCTGATCTTTATCGCTTTAACGCCGATCCACGGTTCGCCAAAGTCCCGGTCAAAGGCTTGCTCAATAAGGATTACGCTGCACAGCGTGCCAAACTCATTGATCCGGAGCACGCCAACTGCAATCCTGGACCGGGAATTCCAACCAGTGACACAACCTATCTGGCCGTTGTTGATAAAGAGGGCAACATCGCCTCTCTGATTCAAAGCAACTATTCCGAGTTTGGCTCCGGTGTGGTGGTAAAGGGGATGGGCTTTGCCCTGCAGAATCGCGGAGCGCTGTTTACTTTGGATCCCAACCACCCCAATGTCCTTGCCCCGCGCAAGCGCCCTTTTCACACCATTATTCCGGCCTTCATGGAGCAGGGAGACATACACATTGGATTCGGCATTATGGGAGGCGCCAACCAGCCGCTGGCGCACGCCCAATTTGTTTCCAACTTTGTAGATTACAAAATGAACATCCAGGGCTCGCTGGAAGCCCCCAGGTTTACTGTGGCCGCCAACAACCTGAGCTGCGACATTGTCATTGAATCCCGCATCAAGCCAGACGTCCTGCAGGCCCTTCGCAACAAAGGTCACAACCTGATCGTTCGCAAGGAATACACCTCCCGCATGGGACGCGGCCAGGTGGTGCTGCACAACTCTAAGACCAGGATGAACTTCGCTGCTTCTGACCCGCGTGCCGACGGCGCGGCCGAACCGGAACCGGTGTCGGTGCCTTGAGTAGATTTTGAAATACGGATCAGAGCGCTGGCCGAGAGTGCTGGTGGTGCGGGCGATTTCGTAATTGGGTAATTTAGTAACTGAATATTGGAATCGGCTAGTCGAAGCGAAAGCCCTTTGCTTTCCAATTACCCAATTACCAGATTTCCCAATTACCAAATTCTTCATACGTGTTCCTCGACCGACGAAATCATCGGCAGCAGCAGCACGGGGCTGCGCATGAATTCAAATTTGTCGATCACCGCCACAGCGCGCCGCACCGTTGCTTCCGGCGTGGGCTCCAGCGTGATTACAAACGACAGCCGGTCTTTGGGCATGTGCGGTTCCTGAATGACGGAGTCAATATTGATACCTTCGTGGGCAATCACCTCTGCCGTGCGAGCCAGAATGCCCGGACGATCATTTACTGCAAGCCGTAGGAACCAGCTCATAGGCTGTGTTCTCATCGACGGCCGCACTGCATCACCGCTCACAAACCCTGCCAGCGTACTGGAGGCTGTGTGCCCGCGCGCAATTTGTTTGGCAATTTCCAAAACGTCTGACAACACAGCCGTGCCCGTGGCGTCACCGCCCGCGCCGCGACCGTAGAGCATCTGCGTTCCCACCTTCTCGCCGGCGATAAAGATTGCATTGTTCGCCCCATCAACCTTAGCCAGCATGGAATCAATCGGCTCTAGCCACGGTTCCACTGCAATGTGAATTCCATTTTTTGTGCGCTCAGCAGAAGCCACCAGGCGAATGGTGGACTTCAACCGATGCGCGTAGTGCAGGTCTGTAGAGGTGATGTGTCGAATTCCGGTTACCGGAATGTCCGCCGCGTTGATGCTCAGGCCAAACGCAATACGGGCCAGGATGGCAATCTTGTCTCGCGCATCCCAGCCGTCGATATCAAGGCTCGCCTCAGCTTCCGCGTAACCCGCTGCCTGTGCCTGCTCCAGCGCTGCGGCAAAATCCATCCCGCGCTGCTCCATCTGCGTCAGGATGTAATTGCAGGTTCCATTCACAATTCCGTAAACCGCCTTGATGCGATCAGCCGCCAGCGCTTCAGAGATGGCGCGTATTACGGGCACCCCACCGGCAACGCTCGCCTCAATTCCCAGTGGAAGATTCTTTTCTCGCGCCAGGGCAAAAAGTTCGTCGCCAGCCTGTGCCAGCAGAGCCTTGTTTGCCGTGACCACCGCTTTGCCATTTTCCAGCGCAGCCCTCACAACGTCATGCGCCGTCCCGGTTCCGCCCATCGCTTCCACAACAATATCCACGTCTGCGGCACTCACCACCTCATGCCAGTCGGCAGTCACGGGCACACCGTTGCTGCCGGTTTCTGAGGCGCGTGGCGACTTGCGCGCAATCCTGCTTACAACCACTGACACGCCGTCCGTCCGCTGACGAATTTCTTCCGCATGGCTTGCCAGAATCTCCGCCGTCGCGCGACCAACGGTCCCGTAGCCTACAATGCCCACGCGCACCACCCCTTTTGCGTGCGGACTCGGCTGTGTGCTTCGTAATTGCGTGGCGGATGTTTCAGTCGGTTGCATGCAAGCGCTCCAGAGTGCTGATCACCGTTTCCGGATCAGCAGGCATGGGCCCGACAACACGTTTCACCCTCATATCCAGCATGTAATCCACGTCTTTCAGCATGTGCCCGGTCAGCACAATCACCACGGTTTCATTCGTCTTCACAAATCCCGCTTTCACCAGCTTCTTGAGGCCCGCCAGGGAAGCTGCCGATGCAGGCTCACATCCCACGCCCTCCGCGCCCAGCTCTGCCTTTGCCTGTGCGATCTCCTGTTCCCTCACGTCTTCGCACGCGCCCGCTGTCGTCTTGAGTACTCCAACTGCTTTTCTCCACGATGCCGGATTGCCGATCCGTATCGCCGTTGCTCTCGTTTCCGCGTTCACGCGAACTAAATCCTTGCCGCCGTTTTCACGCATCGTCCGCACCAGTGGATTCGCTCCCGCTGCCTGGATAATTGAAATTTTCGGCAGGCTTCGAATCAGGCCCAGTTCTCGCAACTCCAGAAAGCCTTTGCCTAATGCCGAACTGTTGGCCAGATTGCCGCCGGGAACAACCACATGATCAGGAACATTCCAGTCCAGCTGTTCCATAATCTCGAAGGCCACCGTTTTCTGACCCTCCAACCGGTACGGATTCATGGAATTCAGCAGGTAGGCAGGGAATCGCTGCACCACGTCGTGCAGCACCTTGAGGCAGCCATCAAAATCAGTCTGCAACTGCAACACATGTGCGCCGTACTCAATGGCCTGCGCCAGCTTGCCGGAAGCAACCTGTCCCGCCGGCAACAGAACAATACTTTTCATGCCCGCGCGCGCTGCGTACGCTGCCACGGAAGCGGAAGTATTTCCCGTGGAGGCACAGCACACAAATTCGTATCCCTCTGCTTTGGCCATACTGATGGCCACGGAAATTCCTGTGTCCTTGAAGGAGCCGGTCGGATTCATGCCCTGATGCTTGGCAAACAGGCGTGGAAGTTTCAGCTCCTTGGCCGCGCGCGTAAGCTGCACCAGAGGCGTATTGCCTTCGCGCATGGTCACCACGTGCTGCCGCTCCACCTGGGGCAACAGCTCACGGAAGCGCCATACGCCGCTCGCATCTTCCGGCAGTGTTCCTGCTCGCCGCTCTTTCCAGATCTCCTTCAGGCGCAATCCAAACTCTCGCGCAGCCCCTGCCCACTCGGGATAGACAACCTCCAGCAGCTCACCGCATTTATCGCAGCGGAACATTCTGTCGCCGGCCTGCACCATGCCGCACTTTACGCAGCGCAGGACGTGTGTAGCCGAGCCGGGTTCAGCGATATTCGTCTTCATCGTCCTGCTTCCTGGCTCGCGCCAACTGTCGGCCGCAGGCAGACCGGAATGTTTGCGTCTGCCTTTGAACAAAATTCATCATGGATGGACCTCACCACTTCCGCTACATCCGGCGCCGGTACGGCAAAGCAGATGCTCAGTTCACTTGCGCCCTGTGCCACCGCGATTACGCTCACCTCGCGCCTTGCTACAGCGGAGAACACGCGCCCCAGAATGCCGCACGTCCCCTTCATTGATTCGCCCAGCACCGCAACCACGGCGACCTGATCGTTGGCGTCAATCGGCAGCAACAGGCCCTGTGCCAGTTCCACGCGGAAGATGTACCTGATCAACTTCAGCACGCGGGCTTCATCTTCCTTTCGCAACACCAGCCCAAGCGCATGCTCCGGTGAAGATTGCGTCGCAAACAGCACTTCAATCTGTTCCTGTCCCAACCGCACAAAGAGCCGTCCCCAAAGTTCCACCGGATGAATATCACCGCGCGTCACCAGCGTGATCAACGATGCTTTTTTCACGCAAGTCACTGACTTGACCGGCGAGTTCATGCTGGCAGCCTTTTGCGTGATCCTGGTGCCCGGTACTTCCGGCCGGAATGAATTCTTGATCCACACCGGAATGCCCGCCTCCGCCGCCGGATACGCCGCGCGCGGATGAATCACTTTGGCTCCGTAGTACGCCAGTTCAATAGCTTCGGCAAAACTGATTTCAGCCAGCATGGTTGCGTCCGGACAGATGCGCGGGTCCGCCGTGAGTACTCCATCCACGTCCGTCCAGATCCAAACTT
This sequence comes from Candidatus Angelobacter sp., assembly GCA_035763445.1. Taxonomy (GTDB): domain Bacteria; phylum Acidobacteriota; class Terriglobia; order Terriglobales; family Acidobacteriaceae; genus Angelobacter. The sequence continues at coordinate 4,092 of DASUBD010000194.1, read as the reverse complement.
CATCTGCTCCCGCCGCGGCCCCGATAATGGTTGCCGAGTAGTCTGATCCTCCGCGTCCCAGCGTCGTGGTGTGGCCGTCCGGAGTGGCTCCGCTGTAGCCGCCAACCACTGCAACCACCCCGCGTTCCAGCAATGGCAGCAGAACAGCTTCGCAGTTCTCGCGTGTGGCTTGCATGTCCGGCGTGGCATTGCCAAAGTTGCTGTCAGTCGTGATCACCTTTTCGGCGGGAATGCACTCCGCCGCGCAACCGCTGTGTTCAAGGTAGTGCGCCAGCGCCCAGGCAGAAATCTGCTCTCCCAGTGCCACCAGGGAATCCATGGTCTGCGGAGAAATCTCCGTACGCAGCGTGATCAGTGCCTTGGATGATTCGCGCAACTGATCGAGCACCCGCTCCACGAAGCCGAAAGCCTTGTACTGCTCTGCGGCAGAAAACAGCTCCCGCACCAGCTCGCGATGCCTCTCCTCAAATTCATTCAGGTTGGTCTCGGTTGTTGCTGAATCCCCGTGCCGCGCCGCAGTAATGATCTTGAAAATGAGGTCCGTGATTCCGGCCATGGCTGAAACCACCACGATAATGCGGTCATTCTGCGCTGCCTTGCTCACGATCTGGGCACACTGCCGGAAACGCGACGCGTCTCCCACTGAGGTCCCGCCAAATTTCATCACAATCAACTTCTTCCTGCTCATTCCATACTCCCTGAACTTTCTATCGTGGCGCGTTCTTCGTAGACACAGGTTCCCGAGACACCCACGCGCCCTGGTTGTCTGCCGAGGTTATGCGGACCTCAGCCTGCGTGCCTTCTTCCGCAAAGATTTCTCGCAATGCTTCTCCAGTCTCTTCTTCATCGCGCGTGACAAAACCTATTACCGATGATCCGGAGCCGCTGATGGCTACTCCCAGCAAGCCTTCGCGCCGCAGCCGCAAACAGCGCTCAATTCCCGGAACCAGTTTTTGCCGGTAAGGATGGTGCAGCCGGTCGTCAAAAAGTTCCGGGAAGAGATCAAAGTTGCCGGAAAAGCAGGATGCGGCCAGCAGAGCCGTGCGCTGTAAGGTGTGCAGGACATCGCCGCGTTCATACTTCTGCGGCAGTACCTGCCTCGCTTCATGCGTCGGTACGGCTAGCGATGGACTCACCAGGATCAGCCGGATGCTCTCCGGAAAATCCGTGCGCACGGTCTGGATGCGGTCAACGTTGTTGCACAGAGCCAGCACCAGCCCTCCGTGGTACGCTGCCGCCGCGTTGTCAACGTGCCCTTCAATCTTCTCTGCCCAGCGCAAGACCTCCCTGGCATCGCCGTCTTGTCCGGCATAACGCACTCCCAGCAGCAAACCGGCGATAACCGCTGCAGCACTGCTGCCCAGCCCAACGCCGATGGGAATATCGCTTTCCACCGTCACGTGGCCGGTTGGAGGCGGCGCGTCCAGTTCGGCAGCGGCAAATCTCAGGGCGTGCAGAATCAGGTTGGAGTCGTCCACGGGGAAACGCTCCGGGGTTTGGCCGCTGTAGCTCAAGGTGAGCTGTTCTCCCTGGCTTGGCGCGAAAAAGCTTCTCAGATACAACTTCAGGGCCAGCCCGGCACAATCAAATGCGCAACCCAGGTTTGCTGAGGTTGCCGGTACCACGGCTCTCCAGCCATAGGCTTGCTGATCCAGTTTGCTTCTTTCCGTCATCCTTGCGTCAATCCTTCCTTACTCTGCCCACCCCGTTTGTGCAGGAGGGGGTACCCCTCCCGTCAACCCCGAATCTAAAGGACTTACGTCAAGTCACCCCGGGGTTAACCCAAACCAAAAGTCCAAAAAGCACAAAACCCACTCGCTTTCGGCGAGTGGGTCAGGAACTTATGATTGCTTTAGTTCTATACCGGCTCGCCAGAAACTCGCATGGCTGTGCATGTGCCTGTTGTGGCCGGTGTCACCATAGCGATTTTCTGACCAAGCATCATCAAAGCGAACTATAACCTCGCTTTGCTGCCCAGTCAAGGACTGTATTACCCACTAACCCGTCTGCCCTCACCAGCAGCATAGTAGTACCACCTCTAAATCCAGTTGTATCATTGACTCCCCCTCCGGGTTCTGCTAACGTGCGCTCCATGGCGTCCGCCAAGGCAGAACAGTTTCCTCGTCCCACTCCAGTGCGAGAGCGGCTTCTGGAAGCGGCGAAGGTCCTGTTTTCCATCCACGGTTTTGAGAACACCTCCACGGCTGCCATTGCGCGCCAGGCCAATACCAGCGAATCACAACTGATAAAGCATTTCGGCAGCAAAGAAGGTTTGCTTGAAGCCATTTTTGAACACGGCTGGCAGAATCTCGACTTCATCTCCCAAGCCGTCCAGGTCCTGCCTTCACCTGCGGATAAACTCCGCATGATTTTTGAACTGGTGCTTCAGACCCTGGAGCGCGACCAGGCGCTCAAAGAGCTTATGTTGTTTGAAGGGCGTCGCATCCGCAAGGCCAGCTCCGGTTCTGACATCCTGATAACCTCCGGCTACCTGCGCTTCAGTGCTGCTGTCGAGCAGGTGATTACCGCGATGCTGCCCAATAGCCCTCTCGCGGACAAAGTCTCTCCAGCCGCCTTGACTTCCGCCCTGGTCGGAATGTTTGAAAGTATGCTCCGCGATCAGGTTCTCGCTCGACGCACCAACTTCCACTTCTCCTCCACTTCGGAGGAAATCAGGGCCATCTTTGACCTCTTTGTTTCCCGCCTGCTCACCTCCGGCTCTCCCGAACCGCAAACCTGAGCGGTCCTTAGTAACCTCGAGATTTTTTAAGTCTGAGCACAGGCAACGTTCTCCGGATCAGGATTCATCTCTCCTTGCAACTGTTGTTAGTAGTAGCACTACTAACAGCAGCTCGCCCGTTCGTCGCACTCGCCCCGGAGGGAACAAGAATGAAATTCAAACAAGGCCCAAGACTGGCGCTGCTGATTTTGGCGCTTGCAGTCTGCCCGGCTTTCTCTGCTACGCCGTCAAGCGGTACTCTGAACGCTCCTGCTGCCGGACAAACCTCATCTGTCTCATTCAGTGGCGGCCCCTTCACCGGCGCAACCGCCACCCCGGCTGCCTGCACCACCCTTACCTGTGACACGTTTGCGCTCACGGTGAATGTTCCTGCGACTTTTTATTCTTCTAATCCCAGTTACGCCGTCCACGTGAAGATCAACTGGGCCAGCCATACCAACGACTTCGACTTGAACGTGAATGACAGCTCTGGCAATACCATCTGCTCCTCCGGCCAGGGCGGAACCACATCTGAAGATGCCGACTGCGGCCAGCTTCCCTCTGGCAGTTACACCGTTCAGGTGGTTGGGTTTACGGTGGCGAATGCCACTTATACCGGCGCGGCCAGCGTTGAACCAGAGCCGACCTTGGGCACCGGTAATGCCCGCTACAAAAAGAGCAATCTCACCTTCAGTGCACCGCAGGAGCTTGAGCGGCCCATTGACCTCCTCAACAACGGAGGCACCGGAGTTTCTTCAGATCAGGATGTGGAGCCGCGCATAGTGCATGACGTTCTCGGCAATTACTATGTAGCAGCTATTCAGGGTGTGCCCGGCGGCATCGACGTTTGGAAATCCACCGACTCAGGGAAATCCTTCACTTATCTCGGCCAGCCGGATGGTTTGCAAATTGGCTCCGCTTTGGGCGCAGATGGGGTGGGCCTCGGTGGCGGCGACGAAGACATTGCGGTCAGCCCTTCAGGCGTTGTTTACGCCAGCTCGCTGTGGCTCGGTTCGGCCACCCAGAGTACTTCGTTTACAGGAGGCACCACTTGGGTATCCAATCCCTTCTCCAGTGACCTGCCCCTGGTAGACCGCCAGTGGATCGCACCGCACGGCAACAGCGAACTTTACCTGACCACCAAGCAGCTCGGCGCCGACCTCAACGGTACGGTGAGCCTCTTTGTGGCCAAGTCTTTTGATAATGGAGTCACCTTCCCGCAGGTCGCTCTGGTCACCACTCCTGAAGCTGGAGTGCAGCCGGGCGACCAGGGCAACATCACCGTGGACCAGAACAACGGCAACGTGTACACCGTGTTCATCGGCTCCAATGAAAACATTGTCTGGCTGGCCCGCTCAACGGATGGCGGCAAA
>DASUBD010000193.1:0-4127 GCA_035763445.1 Candidatus Angelobacter sp. | reverse complement strand
CACCATCTTCGTGAAGGCCTGCTCCAACGCTCCCACATCCAGAGCGCCACGCAGGCGCAGCGTAATCGGCATGTTGTATGCTGCCCCGCCCGGTTGCAACTGCTCCACAAACCAGAGCCGCTCCTGGGCATAGGACAGCGGTAGCGGACCCCTCCGTTCCGCCCGACGAATAGGTTCTGGCTTGCTGCCAGTTGCGGATTTCAGATGTAAATCCAGTACCTTTGCAAAATCGGATAACACTGGATACTCAAACAGCAGTTCCAGCGGAACATCGGCGTTGCAAACTGTGGAGAGACGGGCCACGACTTGCGTTGCCGCTAGCGAATGTCCGCCGCGCACAAAGAAGTTTGCTTCCGGGCCAAAACTCTTCAACTCCAGTACATGACAGAAAATGCCCGCGATCAAACGTTCCAATTCGCTAAACGTACTGTCCGCGCTGGCGATTGTGTTCACTCTTCCTTCCAGCAACAACTTACGATCAACCTTGCCGTTATTGGTCAGAGGAATGCGCACAACAAAGTCAATCCCTGGAACCATGTAGTCGGGCAATCGTTCTTCCAAAAAGGCCCTCAATTCGATTTCCGTCAAATCGGCGTGTGGCGCGGTAACTACGAAGCCTAGCAACTGCATTGCGCGCGGCTCACCTTGTTCTACTGCCAGAATCGCGCTGTCAATTACGAGAGGATGGCTTCGCACAACACTCTCGATTTCAGAGAGCTCCACGCGGAAGCCGCGAATCTTGACCTGATCGTCCATGCGGCCAAGGCAATCGAGTTCGCTATTGGGGAGCCGCCGTACCAAGTCGCCTGTCCGATACAATCGCGCTCCAGGAACAGCGCTGAAGGCATCCGGCACAAACCGTTCCGCCGTCAGCTGAGGCTGTCCGCAGTAACCACGCGCCAGTCCCGCCCCGCCAATATAAAGTTCTCCTGCTATTCCAACTGGTAACGGTTCCATTTCGGGATCAAGAACGTAGAGTCGCGTATTCGCGATCGGTTTACCGATTGGCACCGTGGCAAAATCGTCCTGTGTCCCTGCCATCACTTCGTGAATACAACAACCAACCGTGGCTTCGGTAGGTCCGTATTCATTGATGAGCCGGGTATGCGGCGCATTTTCTTTCCAAAAATCCAGCACACCGACATTGAGGTTTTCGCCGCCGATCACCAGGCAGTTAGATAATCTGGCAACCTTCTCCGCACCTAATTTCTCACTCAGCATGTGAAGATGTGCCGGAGTGAGCTTGATAGCCGAAAGATCACTCAGCTTCTCCAGGTCAGATATCCACCCATCAATGCTGCTTTTCTCCACAAACAAGTACAGAATCTTGCCCGTTATCAATGGCGGTAACAATGCGGTAACGGTCAAATCAAAGGTAAGCGGAGAAAACACAGGTGTTCCCATACCCTGGTCAAAGCGGTAGGCTTGAACACTCCAGCGCAGGTAATTCATGAGCGCCCGATGCGGCACCACCACTCCCTTCAGCTTTCCGGAAGTGCCAGAGGTATAAATAACGTATGCAGGATTGTCCGGGTTTACGCGGCTCCGCGGATTTTCAGAAATTCCTGTAAGACTGCCGGAAGCGAAAGCAAGGGTGCGCACACCTGACTTCTGCAATTCCGCTTCAGATGCAGGGCTACAGAGCGCGATTTCTATTCCTGACTGTCGGACGACCTGCTCCATGCGGGCGCGTGGCTGCTTTCCATCCAGCGGAACGTACGCTGCCCCACTCTTCAGGATGCCAAGTAGTCCAACAATCATTTCAATGGATCGCTCCAGTGCCAATCCCACTGGGACTTCCGGTCCGCAGCCGAGCGCGTTTAACCACGATGCAATTTCATTGGCCTGGGAATTGAGCTCGCGATAGCAGAGTTTCCTGTTCCCATGGACGAGGGCAATTGCCTCCGGAGTGCGGAGCGCCTGCTCCTCAAAAAGTTGATGGAAACAACGCTCATCAGCATCATCTGTACCGGTGCAATTGACTTCACTCTGAAGTTGCCGCTCACGTTTGCTTAAGAGCTGCAAACGGGAAACCGGCAAATCCGGTTCTGCAGCTGCGCTTTCAATAAGAGCGACGAGTTGCTCTGCCAGACAGTCAATGTAGTCCCGCCTGATGCAGTCTGGATCGTAAGCAAGCGAAATCGCGGTTTCATGTTCGTCCTGCAGAGCTGACAATTTGACCTTACCGCCCGCCAGACTGCCGTAGAGACCCTGAATAGAAGCGGTCATTCCGCAATTAGTGTGTGTTCGCGTCGTGTGGTAATCAAACAATGCATCATAGGAGCGCCATTCAGTGCCGGTCAGAAGCGTATTGGAAGCGTGTACGATGGAGGTGAGGTGGGTGCATGCTGCGTCCACTGCTCTTACCGCCGAGCGAAACGGCTCATGCTGACTTATTTCGATAGTCAACGGCAGATATCTGGAATAGCTACCGATTGTTCCTTTTAGTTCCTCTCCGCTTCTTGCGTCAGCAAGAACTCCAAGCGCAATTTCCGATTGACCGGAGATGCGAGAGAGCAAAATCCGCCAGCACGCGGCGAGGAACGACGCTTTGCTGACTTCGCATTGTGCGGCGCAGGAATCTATTAAAGTGTGCTGCTCTCGCCCCAGCGGAAGCTGGACAAATTTTGGCTGCCTGTTTGCATTACGCGGCGCGCGTTCAAACGGAAACTTGATTTCACGCGGAGATGCCAGGGCGGCTCTTATGCGCGGCAGTTCTTCTTCAGGCAGAAGTTTTTGCCATTCGAGATAGCTGAGATATTGAACGGAATCATCCGTTAACTCGCCGCCTCGCAGCTCCGCACCATAAGCCGTGAGCAGCTGCTCGACCAGATATTCGAATCCCGACAAGTCGCTGCTCGCAAGATGAGTAGTCAGACATAAGGCATGCTCTTGCTCACATTGCATAAGCGAAGCGCGAAAAATGCTGTTTTGCCACTTCAGCGGTTCCTGCGCGTGTTGTTCGAATATCTGGTTCCAGGAAACATTATCGCCAGCCGTACCGGGCATCAAAACCCTGATTTCACTCCACACGATTGTTGGCTTATCTCCGATGATCTGCACCGGGATATCAGTCTCAGAATCTGGAGTGAATAGAGCCCGTAATGCCTCCTGCCGCGCGGCAACTCTGTTCAGCGCACGAAACAAAACGCCACTGTCAACTTTTCCGCGCAGAAGTACGATGCAGTGCGCGAGTTGCGGCATGCCAGTGGCATTCTCTGCCTGCCAGATCAGTTTTTGCTCTGTAGAGAGCGAATAGGCATAAGGTACAGATTGCATAAATGAGTGTTACATTCTGCAGAGCGGCCCGAATTCGGTTCCAATGAATTGTGAGTCGGGGTCAAGCAATTGGTGCCGGACGAATCTCACGCAGGCCTGTTGGTGTATACGCATTTGGCTGCACTGCAATGCCGGCAGCTGAGGCAAGCTCCTGAATCGCGAGGTCAGGATTGACTGATACCGCTTCGAGTATACGAAGGAAATCTTTGCGATATTTGGTGATTGTTTCCTGGGTGAAAAGTTCTGTGCTGTAATTCAAAGCACAACGCAGCTGTTGCGCTTCCTCAGTAATGAACAGGGTCAAATCAAACTTGGAGGACGGGAGCAAAGCACCGTAAGGCTCAAGCGCGAGACCAGTCACCGCCACGCCTTCACCCACGGCATTTTGCATTGTGATCTGCACCTGAAAGACGGGTGAGTACTGCAAGCTGCGCTGGATGTTCAGGGCCTCTACCACTTTCTCGAACGGCGCTGCATTGTGTACATATGCATCCAGCGTCGTCTGCCGTACCCGCTGCAATACCTTCCGGAAACTCGGGTTCCCCGACAGGTCTGTCCGCAACGCCAACTGGTTGATGAAAAACCCGATCAGCCCCTCCGTCTCCCCTCGCTGCCGGTTGGCATCATCCGTCCCCACCACAATGTCACTCTGCCCGCTGTAGTAGTGCAGCAGCACCTGGAATGCCGCCACCAGCGTCATAAATAACGTCGCCCCTTCCCCCTGGCTCACCCTCCGCAACTCCTGCAACAGCCCTTCTCCCACCGTAAATCCCACCGTCGCTCCACGCCTACTCGGCTGCACCGGACGTTCACGGTCCAGCGGCAGCTTCAATAACCCAGGCGCCCCG
>DASUBD010000192.1:0-3890 GCA_035763445.1 Candidatus Angelobacter sp. | reverse complement strand
CGTCCTTGAGGATGCAGACGTAAACGTCGCATCAAGCGCAGCGGTGTGGGGCGCATTTATGAATTCCGGACAGACCTGCCTGTCGGTGGAACGTTGCTACGTGCATGAATCCATCTACCAGAAATTTCTCGATGCATGCGTCGCCAAGGCAGGACGGCTGCGCCAGGGAGCTGGTGAGTCGGGCGCCGCAGACCTGGGCCCCATGATTCATGAACGGCAACTCGAAACCGTGCAACGGCACGTGGATGATGCCATTGCACATGGAGCTCGATTGTTGTTGGGAGGAAAACCTGCGCTGGAGCTCGGCCCTAACTTCTTCCAGCCAACAATCCTTGCTGATGTCACACATGGCATGGACCTGATGCGGGAAGAGACGTTTGGTCCGGTGCTGCCCGTATGCAGCTTTAACTCAGACGATGACGCCGTGGCCCTGGCCAATGATTCCGAGTTTGGCCTGGCAGCCAGCATCTGGACACGGGATAAACAGCGCGGAGTAGGGCTGGCTCGCCGGATTCATTCCGGGACAGTGATGGTCAATGACGTAGTCGCGTGCTTCGGAATCAGCGAAGCGCCTCACGGCGGAGTAAAGGCCAGCGGAATCGGGCGCACGCATGGACGCTACGGTCTGGAAGAAATGGTCTGGCCCAAATATGTTGACTCTGATCGAATGCCACAGATGAAAAAACTATGGTGGTATGGATACGGCCCTGCGTTCCAGCAGCAGATGAGTGGATATATTGAGCTTCTGTTCGCAAAAAACTTAATAAAGCGTATCCGTGGCGCCATAAAAAGCACACGATCCTTCCTGTTGCGCAGGCCTCTATAGAGTAAAATCGCTTTTGTGAGGCCTTGGAGCTAATAAATCTGTGCTGAAGCATTCACATCTGATTTACGACTGGAACTCCGTCCACTCTGAATTCAAGCCCACTAAACCGGTCCTGCTCAACGACGAGACCTTGCGCGACGGACTGCAATCTCCTTCAGTTAAAGATCCTGCCATTGAGGATAAGCTCAAGATCCTACACCTGATGGAAGAACTGGGGATCAATAGCCTTGATATTGGATTGCCGGGCGCTGGGCCGCGTGCGGTTGCGGACGTGGAACGTTTGGCGCGCGAAATCGTCAACTGCAAGATGAAAATCCGGCCGAATTGCGCCGCGCGCACCCATGAAAACGACATTCGCCCGATTGCTGAAATATCGCAGCGTGTCGGCATTGGAATTGAAGTAGCCTGCTTTCTCGGCTCCAGCCCCATTCGCCGCTATACGGAAAACTGGTCAGACGATTTTCTGGTCACAACCACCGAGAAGGCCGTGAACTACGCGCGTTCTCTGGGTCTGGAAGTAATGTATGTAACTGAGGACACTTCCCGTTGCGATCCAGAAACGGTCAAGCGTCTGTACAGCACGGCCATTGACTGCGGCGCCAAAGCCATCGTCGTTTGTGACACAGTAGGCCATGCCACGCCTGAAGGCGTGCAGGCGCTGATCCACTTCATTCTGGATGAGGTCATCAAACCTTCCGGGGCCAGGGTGCGACTGGATTGGCATGGGCACTCTGACCGCGGGCTGGCGGTTGCTAATTCGCTGGCGGCCATCGCTGCCGGAGCGGATTGCGTCCATGGCACGGCACTTGGGATCGGTGAGCGGGTTGGCAACACACAAATGGACCAGATGCTGGTCAATCTTAAACTCATGGGAGTTTCTCCCTGGGCGGAGCAGGACCTTACCAGTTTGAAAGAGTATTGCAGCACCGTCTCGCGAGCTACCGGGGTGCCGATTCCACGAAATTATCCCGTGCTGGGAGAGGACGCGTTTCGGACAGCTACGGGCGTCCACGCTGCTGCCGTGATCAAGGCATTCAAGAAGGGCGACATGGAACTGGCGAACACGGTTTACTCGGGTGTTCCCTCCCATTATTTTGGCCTGGAGCAGATTATTGATATCGGCCCGATGAGTGGAAAATCAAATGTGATCTTCTGGCTGGAAAACCGGGGAATTCCCGCCGCGGAAGACGTGGTGGAACGGATCTTTCAGCGGGCAAAATCGTCTGACCGCTGCCTGACAGAACAGGAAATCATGGATTGCTGCCCGAGAAGCTCCGCGGGGACTTTGTCGTAAGGCGACCGGATTTCAGCGCAACTATCCTTAAGCGACAGGGTTTGGAATAGCAACACTCTGAACTTTCCTCTTTAAAGGAGAAAGCATGAAGAAGCTATTCGCAATCGTTTGCACGCTGGTTCTTGGCGGCGCCATGGCCGTCGCTCAGGCTGGCGCAGGAGCGCAGTCCGGCAGCACTGACCAGACTACGACTTCAACAACGAAAACCACCAAAAAGACCACCAAGAGCAGCAAGAAGCATCACAAAGGCGCCAAGAAGAGCAAGAAGGGCTCCACCAGCACTACCACCCCACCCAAATAAACCAGGTTCGGGTAAAACTGGTTACTAAAGTGTTTTCATTCAAGCGGCCTCTCGCAGGCCGCTTTCTTTTTCCGTGAAACCGCCATTGTGAGACACTATCTCGCGCGGATATCCGTTCCTTTCCGTAAGGCCCCAACTTCAAAGGAGACTACATGAAGAAGCTATTCACACTTGTGTGCGTTCTCGTACTTGGCGGCGCTCTTTCAGTGGCCCAGACCGGCACCGGATCAAGCGGTGACCAGACCACGACAAAATCTGATACCAAGAAGCCCGGAAAAACAAAGACCAAGAAATCACACAAGGGCGGCAAGAAGAGCAAGAAAGGGTCCACCAGCACCACCCCTCCGCCGAAATAAGAGAGCGACAATACAGGATTTCAGGCGGCCTCTCCGGAGGCCGCGTTGTTTTCGCGGATGTCGTTCTTTTTAGAGCCAATAGCTCTGTCCTGGGCGTTGTAGTATTGATACTGGCCTCCATGCCCATTCGCCCCTCCGTTACCGATTCCGCCAGCCATCCTCAACAGGAAGTTGCGCGGCTCGCCGAGATGCGAGCGGTCCATTCGGCGTTCCTGTACCTGCACAACCAGGAGATGGAGTTTCGCCGCTGGCAGCGCCAGGTAACAGAAATACCTTCACCGCCCTTTGGCGAAGAAGCGCGCAGCCATTGGCTCAGCGAGCGCTTCACTGCACTCGGATTGGACAATGTTCACCGGGATGAACTGGGCAACGTATTTGGAGTGATCGAGAGCGGCCCACAGGCCGCGTTCCTGGGCGTAAGCGCGCACCTTGATACTGTCTTTCCCAGCGGAACACGTTTGGAAACGCGTGAGGAAGGAAACCGGCTGTTTGGGCCGGGCATCAGCGATAACTCCGCCGGAATCACTGCTCTGCTGGCCGTTGCGTCTGCTTTGAAACGGTCGCAATTGCAACTGGGGACGAACATTGTCTTCATCGGCAACGTGGGCGAAGAAGGAGAAGGCAATCTTCGCGGCATGCGCCACATTTTCTCGTCGCTACCGTGGAAGGATGCCATCCATTCCCTGCTGGTGATTGATGGAGCCGGAACTGATACCTACGTCACGCAGGCGCTGGGCAGCCGGCGCTTTGAAATATCCTTCCGCGGGCCGGGCGGACATTCCTGGAGCGACTTTGGCGTGCCCAACCCGATCATTTTGTTGTCGCGCGCTCTGGCGCGATTCAGCGAAGGCCAGGTGCCTGAGTCACCCCGAACCACCTACAACATCGGCGTGGTTCAGGGGGGCACTTCCGTCAACTCGATCCCCGAGTCAGCCGCCGCGCGAGTAGATTTACGGTCAGCCTCAAGACAGGAGTTACAGCGGCTGGAAGAGCGCTTGCGGGAGTGCGTGCATGAAGCCTGGAGCGAACAGGGGCTGGCGCATCGCGGCAGTGAGCCGAAGGCCCGCTTTGGGATTGAATCCATTGGCGACCGTCCGGCCGCAGAACTGCCCA
>DASUBD010000191.1:0-3121 GCA_035763445.1 Candidatus Angelobacter sp. | reverse complement strand
AGAACCTGGCCTTTTTTTACTTTGTCGCCCTCCTGGACAAAAAGGCGAGTGATGCGCCCCATGGCATTGGCGCCAATGTTGACGTAAGTCTCCGGCCGGATCTCGCCAGAGGCGGTGACCACGGAAGAGATGTCCTGCTTGACGACTTTGCCGCTCTGCACCGTGACAACATTCTTCTGCGACTGGTTGACGGTGAAGCCGACGATAGCGCCGAGTAAAACAATGATGCCAGCTATGATTGCGATCTTTTTTGCGTTCATGAGTTCCCCAAGCTCTCCACACGCGGAACTTACAGTTGATATACGTCGCCGAGACGACAAAAGTTCCTGCCTGGCAAGCAGGAGGAAAATGTCGCGTGACGGGCGGAGGCCTGAGCTTTGATTATATCGGGAGAAGCAGGCACAAACCAGAGCTTTTGCAGAGGAATATGGCCATCTACCTTGTTTTTAAGGCATTGTACGCGTGAAAGTGCTGATTCGGGACAGGGTTGTCTTGCTTCAGGAACACCAAAAGACATAGAATAAATGTCACCCGATTCTCCATATCAGGAGGCGCCAGGTGATCCCCGGTCGTTCCCGCTCGAATTTATATTTTATTGCTGCTCTCTTAATCTTCTTAGGCTGTTTCGTTGTCGCCCAGGTGGCCATTGCACAGGAAAACATGTCAATGGACACGCTGGGTAAGGGCTCAGATAACGGCAACTCCCAAAAAAATAAGGCTGCTGATAAGAATCAGAAATCAGAAAGTGCTGACCAGCAATCGTCAGATCAGGAAGATCCACTGAAACGTCCACTGCCTGAGACCAAGGGGTCCAAGGTGGAAAAACTGGGGGGCGTTTACAAGAAGTGGCTGGACGAGGATGTTCGCTGGATCATCACGGGAGAAGAGCTTTCGGCTTTCAAAAAACTTTCGAATAACGCCGAAAGAGACCAGTTCATTGAAAACTTCTGGCTCAGACGCGATCCCACCCCGGACACCGCTGAGAATGAGTACAAAGAGGAGCACTATAGGCGAATCGCCTATGCTAATGAGCACTATGCCGCCGGCATGCCGGGCTGGAAAACCGACCGGGGGCGCATCTATATCATGTTCGGTCCGCCGAACTCGGTTGAATCCCACCCCATGGGCGGCCCTTATCAGCGCTCAGCCGAGGAAGGCGGCGGCCAGACCGAGACTTACCCGTTTGAAGTATGGAACTATCGCTACCTTGAAGGCATCGGCCAGAACATAGACATCGAATTTGTTGACGATTGCGGTTGCGGCGCCTATGAAATGACTATGGACCGCTCCAAAAAGGACGCGCTCCTGCACGTGCCCAACGCCGGCCTCACCACCTTCGAAGAGATGGGCATGGCCAACAAAGCTGACCGTTTCCGCGGAGGCCTTGAACAATTAGGCACCGGGCCTTTCAATCAAAACCTGCAAAGCAAGCAATTTGACCGAATGGAGCAGTTCGCCAAGTTGAACACTCCTCCTCCAGTCAAATTCAAAGAGCTGAACGAAATCGTTACCTCTCACATCCGTTACAACCTGCTGCCCTTCGACGTGCGGGTTGACTTCGTGAAGCTCACCTCAGACACTGACCTGGTCCCCATTACTCTTCAGGTTCCTCTGCGCAACCTGACCTGGACCAACAAAGACGGCGTCCAGCGCTCAGTGTTGAACGTCTTCATCAAGATGAGTACGCTCTCCGGCCGCACAGTTCAGACCGTAGAAGACACTATCCGCAAGGACGTCCCGGCTGAACTCCTGGAAAAAGAGCTTGCCAACGTGGCTCTGTGGCCTAAGGCCATTCCCATGCGCCCGGGACTTTACCGTCTGGACGTGGTCATCAAGGACGTGAACGGCGACAAAGTCGGCACTTACAGCCGCGGTTGGCAGGTTCCCGACTTCTCTGAGGACAAGCTGAGTTCCTCCAGCCTTATCCTCGCCGACCAGATTCAGCCAGTACCGGCGCGGGAAATCGGCAATGGCGACTTCGTGATCGGCGAAAACAAGGTTCGCCCGCGGGTACAGCCTTCAGATGGCAAGCCGGCATCCTTTAAGAAGGGCGAGAACGTTAATTTCTGGATGCAGGTTTACAACCTTGGTATCGATCCAACCACCAAGAAAGCCTCAGCCAGCGTGGAATACCACGTTGTGAATACCGCAAATAACCAGTCCGTGCTAAACTTTACGGAATCAACGGCTCAGATGGGCAATATTGGCGATCAAATGACGCTGGAAAAGAGTATTCCGGCGGATAAATTTGCGCCGGGTGTTTACCAGGTTACGATCAAAGTGAACGATTCGGTCTCCAAACAGGCCATTTCGCCCACGGCAAAATTCGCAATCCAGTAATGGGAGAATCCACTTCATTGAGGTGGTGGAGATGACCCGCAAACTCGGATGTTGCTTGTTGATCTCGATGCTCGCCGCGCCTGCCTTCGCGGCCCGCGTCGGCGTGATTTCCGGTTATGTCCGCGACACCTCGGGCGCTCCTCAAATGGGCGCAGTGGTTGAGATCTTTGCCTCTGCCACCAGCGTTCCCACCACCGTCTTTACTGACGCGCAAGGCCATTATTCAGCGGCCAACGTCCCTCCCGGCAAATACCAGGTCAAGGTTACCGCCAACTCATTTCTTCCTTCCCTGCGGGAGAATGTAAAGGTAAATTCCGGGGCACATGTTCTCGTCGATATGACGCTTAACACCCTGGTGGACGCGCTCAAACTTCTGCCGCCCCAGCGCACCAAGACCACTGAAGCTGATGACTGGCACTGGACTCTCCGCTCCAGCGCCAACCGCCCTGTGCTCCGCGTCGTTGAACCGGACAAGAACGATAAGGGTCTTGTAGTTGTATCGCGTGAGAATCCTGAACCTGGCGACGACCGCAGCCTGAAAGCTCGCGTGGCTTTCATGGCCGGCTCAGAGGCTGAAGGCTTTGGCAGCGCCGGCGACATGACCACGGCCTTTGCCCTGCAGAAGTCGATGTTTTCCTCAGGAATGTTTTCTTTCAACGGAAACATTGGCGCCAATGCGGGCGATCCCACAGGCGTGCTGCGGGCCTCTTATTCACATGATTTCGGTGCAGCCGCACGGCCTACCCTTACCGTCACGTATCGTCATTTTGCCGTTCCCGGC